>JAEYFO010000316.1 GCA_023402915.1 Bacillota bacterium
ACACCGCGCCGTCCACCGTTTCGGACACGGGCAGCTGGTCTCCCGCCGCCGCTTCCGGTCGGGCCGATACGATTTCCACCCGCTGCGCCGTGGGCGCGCACCCGGCGAGCAGCACGGAAGCGCCCGCAACAACGCTGACGGCCTTCACGCCGGCGGATTTTTTGCTCATAAACGATCGTTCCGTTCCTCCCTCGCGCCCTGTTCCATGCGCAGGGCTGCACCTGTTGTTCTGCTAACAGTATAGCATTCTCCGCCCCGCAGGGGCAAGGGGAAGACGGGAGGAAGAACCTTCAGGGGCGCTGCCCCTGAAACCCTGCAAGGGGGCTTTTACCAAATTTTCCTGCTGTGTGCCCTTCGGGTGCTGAAAATTTGGCATTTCAACAAGGGAGCATGTCACCCTTGCGGATGACAACCTTTGTAAAAAGTCCCCTTGACCCCAAAAACTTTCAATAAAAAATATATTTCCTGTAA
Source organism: Bacillota bacterium (assembly GCA_023402915.1). Classification (GTDB taxonomy): domain Bacteria; phylum Bacillota; class Clostridia; order Christensenellales; family CALWSW01; genus JAEYFO01. Next base: position 472 of record JAEYFO010000316.1, read on the forward strand.
ATTTCCTGATCCTTCTTTTGCAAGACTGGGCAGAGCAATTTCAAAGTTGGGCAGAGCCGCTTCTTCAAAAATAAAATTAAATTTATAAAAAAGCTCCCAATCCTTCTTCCCCAAGCTTGAGCAGGCTGATGTGTTTTCAACAATAAAAAATCTGCGTCCTTCTCCCTTTCTTCCTCTTTCGCCGCGGCATGTTTTCCCACGCCCGCGCTTGCCATATTTTTGCCAAAAAATTGATGTTGCGTTTCACCAAAACTTTCACAAACCGCGCTATGATAGTGATAACAGGCGGCTCATCCTACACCGGGCCGCCCGAAACCAAGAGGAGGAAGATCCATGAAACCCAGCAAGCTCATCAGCCTGCTGTGCGCGCTGCTGCTGATGCTGACGGCTTTTGCCGGATGCGCCGCCCCTGCCGCACAGGAACAGAAGCCCGAGGCTTCTGCGGAAGCCACCGCTGCGCCCGCCGAGGAGACTCCGGCGCAAACGCCTGCCCCCGCCTATCAGGCCGGAACCTATACCGCCGTGGCGCAGGGCAAAAAGGGCGACGTGACCGTGGAAGTCACGTTCTCCGAATCCGCCATCACGGATATTCAGGTGGTCAGCGACAACGAAACCGCCGACCTCAAGTACATCCCCTTTGAAGTGCTGCCCCAGCTGATTATCGAATCCCAGTCGCTGGCGGTGGACGCTGTGGCCGGCGCGACCTATTCCACCGTGGCGCTCAAGGCCGCTGTGGCAGACGCGGCCGATCAGGCCGGCGGCGACGGCAAGGCGCTCTATAACAAAAAAGTCGCCTATGCCGAGGACAGCTCCGCCATGAAGCCCGGCGCCTATGTGGGCGAAGCCTACGGCTACTGGAAGAAGGGCGACATCGAGGGCGAACGCCACGGCACGCCCGCCATCATCCTGCCCACGCAGGTGGAAGTGACTGTGGACGAACACAGCATTCTTTCCGTCAACGTGCTGGATTGCTCCGACACTCCCGGCCTGAAGGAGCCCGCCATCGAGGCCATGCCCGGCCGCATCGTCGAAGCCCAGTCCATTCTGGTGGACACGGTCTCCGGCTCCACCATGACTGCCGCCGCCATCTCTTCCGCCGTTGCCAAGGCGCTTGAGCAGGCGGGCGCGGATCTTTCGGACTTTGCCAAGGCCCCCGAAAAGCAGGCGGGCGCGGACATCGTTCTGGACGCTGACCTGGTTGTCGTGGGCGCGGGCCTTTCGGGCACCGTCGCCGCCATGGACGCGGTGGAACGGGGTCTGAAGGTGGTCACGCTGGAAAAGACCGCCCGCGTTTCCGGCATGGGCGCGCTTTCGAGCGGTCCCTTCGCCGTCAACAGTTCCATCCAGCAGGAAAACGGCGTGACGCTGACCGTGGCCGACGTGTTCACCGACATGATGGATTACGCCTTCTGGAAAACCAACGCCTCTCTCGTTTATAACATCATCGACAAATCCGGCGCAACAATCGACTGGCTCAACGAAAAGTGGCATTCCATCGGCCAGCCCGGCTTTGTCTCCGGCCCCTCTGCCAACGGCATCAACCAGATGCACATCTGGGGCAAGGGCACGGCCAAGTATGAAGCGCTGTGGGACGAAATCATCATTCCCGGCGGCGGCGAGCTGCTTCTGGAGACCGAAGCGCAGTCCCTCATCGTGGAGGACGGCGCGGTCAAGGGCGTTGCCGGCACGAAGCGCGACGGCACGAAGGTCATCGTCAACGCGGCGGACACCATCGTCTGCACCGGCGGCTTTGGCGGCAACGACGCAATGATGAAGGAGCTGCTCGGCTCGGATCACTTCGCGCTGGTGGGCCTGAGCGCCTCTGACGGCGACGGCATCAACATGGCGCAGGAAGCGGGCGCGATCCTTTCCGAAGAGATCAGCCCCCATCTGGCGGAGTTCTGCTCCAACAACGTCATCGATTTCTATCACGGCTACATGAAGTTCATCAACCAGGCGGGCTTCCTGATGGTCGATCCGGCGGGCGAGCGCTACATGAACGAAGAGTTCTGCATGACCCATTCCAACTCCATGGGCGCCGCCGCCATGCGCCGCGCGGATTACAGCTACGTCATCTTCACCCAGAAGCAGCTTGACACCATGATCGAGTCCGGCCTGTGGGGCATTCTGGGCGAAGAGCTCATCAACAAGTACGCCCTGCGCAGCCGCATCATCGTCCCGTCCTACTACACGCTCGGCGACGAAATGGAAGCCGCGCTGTCCATGGGTCAGGCGTTCAAGGCCGACACCCTGGAAGGTCTGGGCGACGCCATCGGTCTTGACAAGGCCACCTACACCGAAACGATCGAGAACTATCTGGCGGTCATCGCTTCCGGCGAGGACGTGCTCTTCGGCAAGTCCCCCGAGCTGCTCCATCCCCTTGACGAAGGCCCGTTCTACACCGTGCGCATCACCAGCCCCATCGACGGCACGCTCAACGGCGTCAAGGTCAACAAGTATTTACAGGCCCTCGGCCAGGATCAGCAGCCCATCGACGGCCTGTATGTGACGGGCATGGACGCCGGCGGCTTCTTCACCTATCCCTATAATGAATACCTCGGCTCCACGACGGGCTTCTGCATCAACTCGGCACGCATCGCGGTCGAGCATATCGCAGAAAAGTAAGTCAAACGGAAAAGAGAGGGTGTATGCCCTCTCTTTTTTGCGCGAAAAACAGAAAAGCTTCGGAACGTGCCGGGGCGGCCGGGTTAGACGGTGAACAGGCACAGCAGAATCATCCTCTTTTCCTTATTTGATTTCGTGTGATAAGATGGAGATAAATCGATCAATAAGAATCTGTCTTGGGAGCTTTACAGAAGCTTCTTGTTCCATCTAATTTGTCAAGCAGATTGAATGGCGCATTTCAAGCGCACCGTACGAGCATCCCTTGCCTCTCCCTTTGG
>JAEYFO010000147.1 GCA_023402915.1 Bacillota bacterium
CGCAGCGCCGAGGGCAAGCTCAACGTTTCGCCTGCGGCGGACGACCCGCTCCAGAGCGGAGATTTTCTCATTATGCTCGCGCCCAAAACCATGCTGGAAAAGCTGGACGCCATCGGGTAAAAGCGTAAATTTTGAAGAAAACCGTCAAAAGACGCCGGTGATGGGATTTTTTTTGAAAAATTTCAAATGGAAAAATTTCAAAAAGGAAAAAGCCTTTCGCCAAAAAACGCGCCCGAAAGCACGCAAAAAAGACCGTAAAAAGACCGCAAGCGAAAAAGCCTGCGGCCTTTGTCTGTTTTGGAAAAGAAAAGAAGCGCGCTGCGGCCGCGAACAGGCGGACGAAACAGCGAAAGGGGCGGGATGTTCCGGCGGGAAGCTCCCTTAATCGTGGCGCTGTTCGCTGTTGCGGAACGTTTCGCAGAAGCGGGCGGCAAAGGAAGGCTGTTCTCCGGCGGCGTAGAGGTGGGAAATGTCGCCGAAGGAGAGCATCCGGAAGGAGGCGACGCCCTCGCGGCGCTCCTCGGTGGCCAGCGTCGTCACGGACGTGGGGGCGGCGCAGCTGCCGTGCCACAGCACCATGGGCGAAAGGCCCAGCAGATGGCTGAGCACCACGCAGGTCAGGCCGAAATGGCACACAAAGACGATGGTGTCCTCGTTGGGCGCTTCGGCGCGGTAAAGGTTGCCTTCGCGCACGTAGCCGTGGCGGGCAAGCACTGCGTCCAGACCGGTATGCACCTCGTCAAGGTAGGTTTTCATGTCCGCTTCGGCAAAAATCGGCACTTCAAACCAGTGATCCTTGTCATAGAAGCGCGGCTCCGCCGTCCACTCCTGCGGCAGCCAGTCCCAGGCGTTGTCCGCGGCGGAGGGGGTGGGCTTATGGATGACCGGGCCGAATTCCCGCAGCCAGGGCAGGAGCTCCGGCGTGCGGCCGGTCTTTTTGCCGGTGGCGCGGAACGTGTCCTGCGCGCGGCCCATGGGCGAGCAGTAAAACGCCTTGACGGGCAGGGCGGACAGGCGGCTGGACAGCAGTTCCGCTTCCTTCCAGCCGGTTTCGGTCAGGGAGTCGATGGAGTAGTCAGGATCGCCGTGGCGAACGAGCAGCAGCTTCATGGGGAGTCCTCCTGAAAAATGAAAAATGCGATCGCAGGAAGAAAAAGCCTGCGGGGATAACGTTTGCGCACTGGAAGCATACCACAAAACCGCCGGGAAATCCAGTGGGGAGGGGAATTTTGTGCAGGAAAAGACAAAAAGAAAAAAGGCCAGCGCGCAGGGGCGTTGGCCGGAAAAGTCCGGTTTGAATTTGGGAAAAAGCACCTTTTGAAGAAAGGATCAAAAGAAAAAATCACAGCTCCTGCTCGGCGACCCAGCGGACGAAATTCTGTGTCAATTCCAGCTGCCCGGGCGTGAGCGCGCGCAGCTCTTCCGCCACGCTCTGCCAGGCGTCGCCGCCCTCCCGCCGAACTGTGCCGACAAGGAATTCGTCCGGCGTGGTTTCAAGCGCCAAAGCCAGCCGCATGAGCACTTCCGTGGAGGGAATGGAGTAGCCGCGTTCGATCACGGAAAGATATTTGTATCCGATTTTTGCCCGTTCTTCCACTTCGGACTGCTTCAGCCCCAGCTCGCGCCTGCGGCGGGCAATGCGACGGCCGATCTCCTGATAATCCAATTTCATAACAGCACCTCGTTTTGTCATTATAGCCTGAATTGTGACCACGCAAAACGTGCTACAAAAAGGAATCTTTCTTGACAAACGAATAAATCCGGCTTAAAATAAAAAAGTCAACATATGGTTGGATTTTCTGCTGCTATAGGGATGGAAAGGATGTGCAATTTTATGGAAAACACTCTGGGAAAGCTGCTGGTCTCAACAAAATCGGTGGCCGGCGGGCGCAAGACGACGGTTCTGGTGAGCGCTGTGCTGTCTTATCTGCTGGCGATATTCCTTCTTGCGAACGGACACGCCTTTGAAAAAATGCTCAACAGCGTTTCTGCGGGAAAGATCGCGCAGATCGTCCTTGTCGCATGGCTGGTGGGCTTTGCGACGTACCAGCTGCTCTCTGTGTTTCGTTCCGCCCGTTCCTACTGCTCTGTCTACGAAAATGGCGTGACCGGCGTGACGGGGCCAAGCGCCAACGACTTGAAGGCGGCCATGCGGAGTTTTGAGATCGGATACGACGAGATCCTCAACGTGACGGAATCCGGAAAGACCCTCTGCCTCTATACGCCCTATGAAAAATATACCGTTCTGGCGTTGGCGAACCGCGCCGAGGCGCTGCGGGAGATCCGCGCGCGGATGTGCGGAAAGAAGAACGGCGCCGCGTCCTGAAAAGAATGCGCCCCGTTGACGGGCGGAAACAGAAGCTCCCCTGTGTGCCGAGGATGGCAGCAGGGGAGTTTGCGTTTTGGAAGGACGACCTGTTTGGTGGCAGAGACGATGTTTTTTTGAGGGAAGCCTGAGCCGGAAAAAGAAAAATGGGTGAAAAATGGGTGAACGGAAAGCAAGAAAAACACCCCCGCAAAATTCTGCGGGGGTGCGCTGCGCCGCTGGGACGCTGAAAAGCCCTTACTTGGATGCCTGCTCGATGGCAACGGCCACGGCGACGGAAGCGCCGACCATGGGGTTGTTGCCCATGCCGATCAGACCCATCATTTCCACGTGAGCGGGAACGGAGGAGGAACCGGCGAACTGCGCGTCAGAGTGCATGCGGCCCATGGTGTCGGTCATGCCATAGGAAGCGGGGCCGGCGGCCATGTGGTCGGGATGCAGGGTACGGCCCGTGCCGCCGCCGGAAGCGACGGAGAAGTACTTCTTGCCGTTTTCGACGCACCACTTTTTGTAGGTGCCGGCCACGGGATGCTGGAAGCGGGTGGGGTTGGTGGAGTTGCCGGTGATGGAAACATCCACAGCCTCGTGGCGCATGATGGCGACGCCTTCGTTCACGTCGTCAGCGCCGTAGCACTTGACCTTGGCGCGGTCGCCGTCGGAATAGGCCTTCTCAAAGAGGATGGTCAGCTTGTCCGTGCCGTGATCGTAGGCGGTCTCGACGAAGGTGAAGCCGTTGATGCGGCTGATGATCTTGGCGGCGTCCTTGCCCAGGCCGTTGAGGATGACGCGCAGGGGCTTGGTGCGGACCTTGTTGGCCTTCAGGGCGATACCGATGGCGCCTTCGGCGGCGGCAAAGGACTCGTGACCGGCCAGGAAGGCGAAGCAGTCGGTCTCTTCGCGCAGCAGCATGGCGGCCAGATTGCCGTGGCCCAGACCGACCTTGCGCTGGTCGGCGACGGAGCCGGGGATGCAGAACGCCTGCAGGCCCTCGCCCAGGCACTCGGCGGCGGTGGCGGCAACGGTCACGCCCTTCTTGATGGCGATGGCGGCGCCGAGGGTGTAAGCCCAAACGGCGTTGTCAAAGCAGATGGGCTGAATGCCGCGGACAATGGCTTCCACGTCAATGCCCTTGTCCAGGCACAGCTGACGGGCGGCGTCCAGATCGGCGATGCCGTACTGCGCGAGCACCTTTTCGATCTGGGGAATTCTTCTTTCGTAGCTTTCAAACATGGCCATTTTCGTTCACCTCTTATTGTCTTTCATTACTGCTTGCGGGGATCGATCACGGTGACGGCTTCCGCAAAACGGCCGTAAGTACCGGTGTTCTTGGCGAGCGCTTCGTTGGCGTCCATGCCCTTCTTGATGGCGTCCATCATTTTGCCGAGGGAGACGAACTGATAGCCGATGACTTCGCCGTCGGCGTCCAGACCGATCTTGAGGACGTAGCCTTCCGCCATTTCGAGGTAGCGAACGCCCTTGGCCTTCGTGCCGTACATGGTGCCGACCTGGCTGCGCAGGCCCTTGCCCAGGTCTTCAAGACCCGCGCCGATGGGCAGACCGTCGTCAGAGAACGCGGACTGGGAACGGCCATAGACGATCTGAAGGAACAGAGCCTTCATGGCGTCGTTGATCGCGTCGCAGACCAGGTCGAGGTTGAGGGCCTCAAGGATGGTCTTGCCGGGCAGGATCTCGGAAGCCATGGCGGCGGAGTGGGTCATGCCGGAGCAGCCGACCGTCTCGACGAGCGCTTCTTCGATGATGCCTTTTTTGATGTTGAGGGTCAGCTTGCACGCGCCCTGCTGGGGTGCGCAGTGGCCGACGCCGTGGGTCAGGCCGGAGATGTCCTTGATCTCCTTGGCATGGGTCCACTGGCCTTCCTGGGGGATGGCGGCGTTTTCATGGGTTGCGCCCTGCTTGACGCATACCATTTCTTCCACTTCTTTGGAATACTGCATCGTGTGTGTCCTCCTTATGGTGAAGAGTTGCAAAAAGCCTTTCAAAAGGGGCGAAAAGCGCCCGCGCGCCTGCGGCCGCCTGACCGCGGCGATTGCTTAAATATTATCACAAACCGGACAAACCGTCCAGCGTCCGGCGAGATTTACTGTTTATTCACACCATAGTCCGCCGGGATTGTGATATACTGGAAGCACAGGCGGGTGCGCCCTCCTTGCGGCTGGGGCGAAACGCTTCGTCCCGGGGCGGAGAAACCGTCCTATCTTAGTATAACTGTGGAGTGACCAAATGAAAAGCAGAATGTTTTTGCAAAAAGCGGGAAGATTTTTTCTGGCGCTCGTGTGCGCGCTGAGCCTGCTCGGCTCGGTGGCCGCTGCGCCCGCCGCTTCGCGAAAAAGCGGCGCCGAAGTGATCTCTCCGCTCCTCTATGTCGAAAAAGTCCAGCGTTCCAACGTCCTGCCTCAGGCCGACGGCACGTTTGCCAGGGTGAAAAAGCTCCAGAAAGTCCCCGTGGGCGAGATCGAGAGCTTCCTTGTGACGCTGCGCGCCTCGGAGCAGGCGCCGGAGGGCGAGAGCGCCACGGTCACGCTGACGGCGGAACATTACGACTTCACCAACTGCACCCCCGTGCTGCTCATCCCCGTGGACGATACCTATTACGTCCGGCGGCTCAGCGGCGGCGAAGGGAAAGAGGGACAGATGAGCGTGGACGTGCGGGCGGAGTATCTGGGCGTGAACGCAAAATCCCCGGTGTATCTGTACGTGGAGGGGACGAAAAACAAAAAAGGCGGCACGGTCAAAGCCACGGTCGAGCGCTGCCGGGAAACGGCCTTCGCCTTTGGAACGTCCATCGCCGTGGGCAGCTATCTCATTGAAAAGCAGGGCGGCGAAGCCATGCCCGTGCAGGTGGCGCTCGGCATGGCCGGCATGGACGAAAAGGACACGGTCTATCTTGTTTCGGATGGAAAAACCGGAAAGGAAGTGCTCCGCCTCGTCGTGAAGGACGGCGCGCTGCTGGGCATCGCCCGGGAGGAAAACGGCCTGGTGATGAGCCTGGAATACAGCCTGGAAAAGAAGTGCTACGTCTCCGTTCTGACCCGGAAAAAGCTGCTCGACAAGGCCACGGTGCTCGACGTGTTCCAGACGCTCGACGTCAGCTTTGTCAAAGCGCCGGACGAGGAGCGCTGGCTCGAAGCGCAGACCATTTATTCCACCAGCAAGACCGTGCGGCTCAGGGGCTGACGAAGCGGCGAAAAGGCCGGACGGCGCTCAGCCGCCCGCAGCGCCGCTTCAACGGGGTTTACCCTTCGTTGGCAGGGGCAAACGGTTCTTGCTGTGCGGGGGATCGCGGCTGCTCGGCGCGGGGGACAGGAGACGGAGAAAAAGTTCTCCGCCGAAAAAACAGCGGAAGATCAGCACGCGGGAAAGCCGTATGCCGCCGGAGGGCGCGGCGGAAAAGCGCGGCTGCCTTATTCGAAAAACCGGACTGCTTTTTGCCGGAAAAAATACAGCGAAAAGCAGCCTTTTTTTCACGGTTCGACAGCCTGCGCCGTTGAGATGGGGCCGGGATTGTGATATGATGAAACACAGCATTTACTATTTAATTTTTTGAAGGGAAGATACAAAAACAATGAGGGGAAAACGGTTTGCTTCTCTGGCGATGGCGCTGCTCCTTGCGGTGCTGTGCCTTGCGCCCGCGGCGCCCGCAAAGGCCTGGGCGCCCTATGACAAGGTCACCTACGCCAACGCCGATCCGGAAAAATACTGGATCGAACTGGATCTGACCAACTGCATCGTCACGATCTACGGCAGGAACGCGGCGGGAAAATATACCGACGTTGTCCGCCAGAGCATCTGCTCGCCCGGCACGAGCTCCACGCCCACGCCCACCGGCACCTATACGGTCAACGCCAAGCGCCGCCGGTTTGGCTACTTTTCCGAGTTCAAATGTTACGCTCAGTACTGGGTCAACATCGTCGGCGGCATTTATTTCCACTCCATCCTCTACAGCAGGCCCGTGGAGGGCAAGTTCACCACCACGTCCTACAACGCCCTCGGAAAGCCCGCTTCCCACGGCTGCATCCGGATGCTCGTCGAGGATGTGCGCTGGATCTACTACAACTGCCCGCCGGGAACGAAGATCACCATCACGAAAAAGAAGGCGCTTGACCAGAAGCTGCACGATTCGCTGCTGCCCAAGGTCTCTGCCAGCAAATACTATCCCGAAGCCGACGAATACGAAGCGGCCAACCTCTCCCAGCCCACGGGAACGGTCAACGCCGCAGCCGTGCTGACCGACAAGAACGGCACGTTTGTCCGCCGGGTGGAAAAGGGCGCGACGGTCACCATTGTCGAATCCGGCCAGAAAAAGACCAAAGTCCAGCTCTCGGGCGGAAAGACCGGGTATCTGGAAAACAGCGTCATCACCTTCCACGACAACAGCCCCGCTGCCGCCGCAAAGAAGATCTATCAGGCCAACCGCGCCGCCAAGGTCTATGAGCGGCCCACCAACACCATCGCGCCCCTGACGACGCTCAAGAAGGGCACGGAGGTGAAGATCCTCTCGAGCACCAATTATTTCCATCTCATCGAGGCGAACGGGACGAAGGGCTATGTGCTCAAGACCAACATCGACGCCCTGACGGAAGAAGAGGCGGCGGAGCAGGAGCCGGAAGAGGAGGAAGCGCCGGAGGAAAGCGGCGAGGAAGCGGAAGAGACGGCTTACTTCACGGTGCTGCGCGTCAAGAGCGAAAAGGCGAACCTTTACGCCAGACCCACCAACACCGAAGCGCCCATCGGCTGCTACGGAAAGGGCAGCGACGTGTATCTTACGGGCGAAGCGACGAAGTACTATTATCCCGTGCGCATCGGCGATCAGACCGGCTATGTCCTCAAGACGGATGTGGCGGCCTATCGCGTGGCCATCGGGCCGGACGAGGAGTACGTGAGCAGGGTCTATCCCATCGAACTGACGGAAGAGGAAGCGCCGGATGAGAGCGACGACACCACGGTGGAGGAAGTTCCGGCCGACGAGGACGAAACGACCGTGGAGGAAGTGGGCTGACCCACAAAACCGAACCGGCAGAGCGGGCAGGCGGCACAAAGCCGTTTGCCCGTTTTTGCATCTTGGGAAGGGGAGGGCGGAAAAACGCGCTCTGGCGGAAGCGTTCGTATTTTCCGGAAGAATAATACATAGCGGAATATGGGTTGGAGCGTTTTGGAAAGAAACAAGGCGTGCGCTGCGTGAAACAGGAAAAGGGAAAAAAGCAGGGCGCGGCGCTTTGAAGAAAAAAACAGAAAAGCAAGCGCAGAAGTTTTGAGCAGGAACCCCACAGTGCAGCGGCGCGGGTTGAAAAAGTGCGAAAGACGGATGTTTCAAATTCAGACGGAAAAACCAGAAGATTTTTTGAAAAAGCGGAAAATTCTTCGAAAAAACATCCTCTTTTGCCAACAAAGCCGCTGAAAGGCTTGCCAAAGCACAGCGTAGCTGTTAGAATGAAAAAGCTATCATAGACGAAATGCGCAAAAAACAAGAAAAAAGAAGGAAGAAAACCCGAAAACCGCAATGTGTCCGCCTCCTGAAAGATGGGGGCGGTTCTTTGGCTGAAACAGCCGTCGGGGGCAGGAGGGGAAGATGGAAAAATTCAAAAAAATGATCGGATGGGGCGACAGTCAGTTTTATAAGACCGTGCTGGCGCTGGCGCTGCCGATCATGCTGCAGCAGGGGCTTTCGTCGCTGCTGTTCCTCATCGATAACGTCATGGTCGGCCGTCTGGGCGAAACGCAGATCGCCGCCGTCGGCGTGGCGAACCAGCTGACGTTCCTGATGCAGATCTTCGGCTTTGGCATCAACAACGGCGCAAGCATTTTTGCCGCGCAGTTCTGGGGCCGTAAGGACGTGTCCTCCATCCGAAAGGTCGAGGGTATCGCCCTGACGATCTCCAGCATCGTGGGCGTGGTGTTCACAGCGCTGGGTCTGTTTGCCGGCGGCTTTGTGGCCAGCATTTTCAGCAAAGACCCGCTCGTCATCGCCGAAGCGGTCGATTACCTTAAGATCGCTTCCCTGGGCTATCTGTTCCAGCTCATCGCGCAGGCGGTCGGCGTGATGCTTCGTGCCTGCGGCGATCCGGTGCTTCCGATGAAGGCCACGCTGGCAGGCGTTTTGACCAACGCCGTGTTCAACTATATCTTCATCTTTGGCAAACTGGGCCTTCCGGCCATGGGCGTGCGGGGCGCGGCCATCGCCAC
>JAEYFO010000198.1 GCA_023402915.1 Bacillota bacterium
TCCGAGGACCGCACGAAGCACCGGGACGCAGAGCTGATGGATCTGCTGCTCGAACGGGTGCAGGTCAGCACGATGCAGCACGAACCGCACGATAGGATGGAAGCGCAGGAGGCGGAAGAACGTGCCGATCCGTTTCCCGCAAAGCGAAAGGAGGGAGAACATGGCAAAAAGTGCGGCGGCGCCGCTGGACAATCCGAAAAAGCTCCGGCAGCTGGTGGAGCGCTATTTTGAAGGCGCGAAGGGAAAGCAGGCGCTCGGCGAAAACGGGGAGCCGCTTTACGGCAGGGGCGGCCTTCCGGTCATGGAGGACGGCTATCCGCTGACGATGGCGGGGCTGGCCTGCGCGGTGGGAATGAGCCGAAAGGAGCTGCTGGAGTTTTCGGGCGAAGGCGAGGCGGCGAAGATCCTTTTTCAGGCGCGGGGCCGGGTGGAAGCGTATGCCGAGGCGGCGCTGTTTGAAAGCGGCAGCGCGTCGGGCGCGAAATTCGCCCTGAGCAACAACTGCGCGGGCTGGGAGGAAAAGAAGGGCGAAAAGAGCCGCGCTCCGGCGCAGTGGGACGACGAGGAGCTGGAAAAGCGCATCCGTCAGCTGGAGGGAGCGAAGGAAGAAAATGTCCGGTGAGCTGACGTTCCTTCGCTACGAACGGGCGCGGCGGGAAGGGATCCGCCGGGCGCAGGAGGACGTGGTCTATTTTGCGCAGACGTTTTGCAGGATCGAGGATCGGGACAGCCCGGAGCTGATGATCCCCTTCAGGCTGTGGCCGGGACAGAAGCGGGCGCTCGAAGCCATGGCGCAAAACCGGCTGGTTATCGCGCTCAAGGCGCGGCAGCTGGGGCTGACCTGGCTGAGCCTGTGCTACGGCGCGTGGAAGATGCTCTTTGAAACGGGATGCTCGGTCATCGCCCTTTCCCGGACGGAAAACGAAGCGCGGGAGCTGGTGCGGCGCATGGGCGTGCTCCTGCGGCACATGCCGGAGCTGCTGACGGAAAAGGGGAAGGACGATCCCCTCGGCGTGGGGCGCAGCTTCGAACAAAAAGCGCTCTCCATCGAGCTGGAGGGGACGAAAGAAGCGCCCTATCCGTCCACGTTTCAGGCGTTTGCGTCCGCGCCCTCGGCAGGACGGTCGTTCACGGCCAATCTGGTCATTTTGGATGAATGGGCCTTCCAGCAATACGCCCGCGAGATCTGGACGGCGGTCTATCCGACGATCAACCGGCCGGAGGGCGGGCAGGTCATCGGCCTTTCGACCATGGAGCGGGGCACGCTGTTTGAGGAGATCTTCCGGGAGGATTACGGGTTTTACAAACTCTTTCTTCCCTGGAACACCGATCCCCGGCGGGACGCGGCATGGTACGAGCGGGCGAAGCGGGCGCTGGGTCCGCTGGTCACGCAGGAATATCCCGCGACGGAGGAAGAGGCGTTCAGCGTGCCGGGCGGCGCGTTTTTCCCGGAGCTGAACGAGGCGCTCCATCTGGTGGACGAACGGGAATTTCCCCAAAACGTCCGGCGGTATGTCTCGATGGACTACGGCCTGGACGCGCTGGCGGCGCTGTGGTACGCGGTGGATGAAAAGGGAAGCGCCGTGGTGTACCGGGAGCTGTATCGCAGCGGACTGATCGTTTCGGAAGCGGCGGAAGCGGTTTTGCAGGCGGGACAGGGCGAGCGGATCGACGCTTATTTTGCGCCGCCCGACCTCTGGAACCGAAACCGGGACACCGGACGCTCCACGGCGGAGATTTTTGCGCAAAAGGGCGTGCTGCTGGTGCGGACGGACAACGCGCGGGAACAGGGCTGGCTGGAGGTGAAGGAGTGGCTTCGACCGCGGACGGCGAGGGACGAGCAGACCGGAAAGACGGTGGTTTTGCCCCGGCTGCGCATCGTTCGGGGCGCTGCGCCGGAATTGTGGCGCTGCCTTCGGGCCATTCAGCGGGACAAGCTCAACAGCCGCGACGCGGCTTCCACACCGCACGAGCTGACCCATCTGCCGGACAGCCTGCGGGCCTTTTGCGCAGGTCGTCCCCTGCCGCCGGAAAGCGCGGCGGAAAACGAGAGCGCTTACGACGGACAGATCGAGCGGTTTTTGGAATTTGAAGGATGAGAAAGGAGCGAAGAACCATGGAATTCTGGTTTGGCGCGGCGGCAGGATTTTTGGCCGGTCTGACCGGTCTGGCCTGTTTGGCCGGTCTGGCGGCGCGAAAGAGACTTTTTGTTCGAAAGCACAGCGGCGAAAAGCAGCCGGACGGCGCGGCGGAACTGCGCGAAAGGGAGGACGAGCGCCCTTCGGTCAACGCGCTTGAGGAGCAGTGGAACAACCTCATGCGCTTTAACGGCACGGCGCAGCAGGGAGGAGGCGGACGATGAACAGCGCGGCTGAACCCCGGCAGGTATATGCGCAGTATCAAGCGGGCGTGGCCTATAAGACGGCCATCGGCCTGTATGAAAACGTGGAGCGCAACGAGAACTTTTTTGTGGGCAACCAGTGGGAGGGTGTGAACGCCCCCGATCTTCCCAAGCCCACGCTCAACATGCTCAAGCGCGTCGTGAGCTACTTTATGGCGATGATCGTTTCGGACGACGTGAAGGTGTCCCTTGCGCCCTATGGCGGCGGGGAAGAGGCGAAGGCGCTCTGCGCCTGCATGGCGGCGGAGATCGAGCAGGTCATGGAAGAGGCCTGCGTGCGGAAAAAGCACCGCGACGCCCTCCGAAACGCCGCGGTGGACGGCGACGGCTGCTTTTATCTGTGGTTTGATCCGGAAAAGGAGACGGGCCAGCGGGCCAAAGGCGGCATCGAGGTGGAAGTGCTGCAAAACATCAACCTGCACTACGGCAACCCGCACGACCCGGACGTGCAGCGTCAGCCCTATCTGATCCTTTCCGTGCGGCGGCTGGTGGACGAGGTGCGCGAGCAGGCGCGAAAAGCCGGACTGACGGAAGAGGCCGTGCAGGCGCTGCGGGCGGACGGCGATCAGAATCAGGGCGAAAAGGGCGACGGCGGCGAATTGATGACCGTGCTCGTCAAGCTCTGGAAGCAGGACGGACGGGTCTGGGCGCTGGAATGCACGGAAAAGCAGATGCTGCGCGCGCCCTGGTGTACGGATTACCGGCTGTATCCCGTGGCGGTCATGCCCTGGGACCGGGTGCGGAGCTGCTGCCATGGCCAGAGCGCGTTGACGGGTCTGATCCCCAACCAGATCGCTGTCAACAAGCTCTTTGCCATGGCTATCCGCTCCGTGGAGATGAACGCCTTCCCCAAGGTGGTCTATGACGCGACAAAGATCCGCCGCTGGACGAACCGGGTGGGCGAAGCCATCGCCGTGGCCGGAAACCCCAACGAGACGATCGTGAGCGGGCTGCGGGGCAGCGACATGTCCGCGCAGGTCATGGAGACCATCGACCGGGCGGTGTCCATGACGCGGGATTTTCTCGGCGCGTCGGATGCGGCCCTGGGCAATGTTCAGCCGGACAACACCTCCGCCATCATCGCCGTGCAGCAGGCGGCGGCCATGCCCCTTGAGCTTCAGCGGCTGGCGTTTTACCAGTTCATCGAGGATTACGTTCGGATCATGGCCGACATGATGGGCGCGGATTACGGTGTGCGCACGGTTTGGGAGGAAGAGACTGGCCGGGCGCAGGAATTTGACTTTTCCGCCTTTGACAGCACGCGGGTGCGGCTGACGGTCGAAGTGGGCGCGTCGGCCTACTGGTCCGAGCTGATGCAGGTGCAGACCCTCGACAATCTGGTGGCCAAGGGCATTTTGCTCGACGGGGTGGAATACCTCAAAAATATTCCCGACCGCTATCTCAAAAACAAAAAAGAGCTGCTCGAAGCGCTGGAAGCGCAGCAGGCGGCGCAAAGCGAATGGCAGGAAGGAGCACAGGCATGACGGAAGAAAACAGGGCGTTTTTGGAAGCGCTGGAGCAGCCGGAGACGCCGGAACTGCGCGAAGAAGGCGAAGAGCAGGAAGCGGAGCAGAGCCGGGACGGATGGGACGAGCCGGACGAAAAAGCGGTCGGAGCGGCGGAAGCACTTTGTGAAGAAGTGGGCAAAGAGCCGGTGATCCGCTGCGAATTTCAGGGCGAAGAAAAGCTCCTGCCCCTTTCGGAAGCGGTTTTGTGGATGCAAAGGGGCATGGAAGCGGCGGCGCAGGCGCAGCGCGGCGAGCAGAGCCGGGAGATGCAGCTGATCGACTATCTGGCGGCGCGCAGCGGCATGGAGCGGGAGGCGTACCTTTCGGCCATGGAGCAGGGGCGCATGGAAGCGCTGGAAGCCGAGCAGATCGAAGCAATCCGGAGCCGCTATCCGGACATTCCGGAAGCGCTTGCCAAAGAAGCGGGCGCAGCCCTGGCGCGGGAAAAGGAGCGGGAGCTTTCGGAAACCATCTCCAAAGGCGCGCAGCGCGAACGGGAAGCGGCGCTTTCGCCGTGGGTGGAATTTGCAAAGGCGTTTCCCGAGATCGAAAGCGTGGAAACGCTTCCCGAAGAAGTACTGGCCGCCATCGATGGCGGCGCATCTCCCGCCGCAGCCATGCAGGCCTTTGAAGCAAAGCGCCTTGCGGCGGAAAACGCACAGCTCCGCGCGGCGCTCGACGCGCTCGAGCGCAACGAACGGAACCGGCACAAGTCCGTCGGCTCCATGATCCCCTCCGGCGGGAACAGCCCGGCCGACCCGTTTTTGATGGGTCTGCTCTGAGGCGAACAGTCCGGAAACAACAAGGTTCTTTGCGGCGCGGTCCGCCCCCACGGACAGCGGCGAAAGAAGATACCCATGGCCTCAATCTCTGGAACCCCTGAAAGCAACTCGACAAAAAAGGAAAAGGAAAGAAGAAAAGGAGCAGAAACATGGCGATTCATCTTCACACCAAATACGCGGACCAGCTGGCGAAGCTCTATACGAAAAACTCCCTGCTGGAAGGCCATACCAACAACACGTGGTCGTTTTCCGGCCTCAAGTCCCTGCTGATCCCCTCCATCGTGACCCAGCCCCTGAAGGATTACGTTCGAAGCGGCGTGGGCCGTTACGGCACGCCGCAGGATCTTCAGGACACCGTGCAGGAAATGACCATGACGCAGGACAAGGCGTTTTCCATCGTCATTGACAAGGGCGACAACTCCGAGCAGCAGATGATGAAGCGCGCGGCGGAAGTGATGAAGCAGCAGGTGGCCGAGCAGGTGGTGCCGCTGGTGGACAAATACGCCCTTGACCGCTGGTTCCACATGGCGGGCACGGTCAAGGAGCTTCCCGCAGAGCCCACGGCCGCCACGATCGTGAGCGACCTGCTGGACGCGGAGGTCTATCTCAACGACCGTTTTGTGCCCGACGAGGAGCGCTGGGCTTACGTTCAGAACAAGTACATCAAGATGATCCGCCTGTCGGATGAGTTTTCCGGCTGCGACAATCTGGTGCGCGATCTGGTGGTCAAGGGCTACGTGGGCAACCTGGGCAGCCTGAAGATCGTGGGCGTGCCCGAGCGCTACATGCCCGCGGACACCTACTTCCTCGTGGCGCACAGGGACGCGGTCATTCTCGCCCAGAAGCTGCGCGACGGCAGGATCCATCAGGATCCGCCCGGCATTTCCGGCCATCTTCTGGAAGGCCGCTATAACTACGATGCGTTTGTCATCGGCGCGCGGGCGGACGGCGTGTATGCGGCGGTCAGGAGCGGCACGGCCTGCAAGGCGGTGACGGCCACGAAGGGCGCTTCCACCACGGAGCTGACCTGCGACACGTCCGGCGCGGAGATCCGCTATACGCTCGACGGCAGCGATCCCCGCTATTCCCAGACGGCGAAGGTCTATGCGGCGGCCATCGCCAACCCGGCGGCGGGCACGGCGCTCAGGGCCTATGCGGAAAAGACGGGCATGTTCCCCGGCGCGGTGCTCACGCACACCTGCGCCTGACGGTTTTGAGGGGTGGCCGGGTGCAAAAGCGCATCCGGCCGCTTTTCAAAAGGAAAGAAAACGGAAAAACACAGCGGAGGCTGGGAGTTTTAAAAAGGTTTAAAAGGAGGAAAAGCATATGACGGCAAAGGAGATCTGCGCGCTGGCGTCAGCGTTTCTCTATGAGGCGGCAGGCGAGGACGCGCAGAGCTATGGGTTTTCGGCGGCGTTTTTGAACGTGCTGCTTGCAGAAGCGCTGCCCGCGGAAAACTCCGTCCGAAAGGCGGAGGGAAGGGAGCCGCTTTTGAACGCGCCCGTCCTTACGACGCTTGAAGAAGAGGTTGCCTACTGCGAAGCCATTTCGCGCATCGCCCTGCCCTACGGGCTGGCCAGCTGGTATTTTCAGCAGGAGCTGGATAATTTTCAGGCGGAAAACTACCGCGCCCGCTATATTGCGGCGCTGGAGGACGCCAAGCGCGCCGTGCAGGAGGGCATTGAAGAAGTGTATGGAGGGTGGAGCTGATGCGCTATGTTTCGGTGGGGACGGCCCGTTCGCCGGAAACGTTCACGAAGGTCTATCGGGATTTTCGCGGCGCGGATTTTTCGACTGACCCGACGCAGGTGGACGCCTGCCGCTCGCCGGACTGCCTGAATCTCCTACCCGATCTGGACGGCTTTCCGGAAAAACGGACGGGTTGGCGGACGCTTTTGACCCTGGAAGCGCCGGTCAACGGCCTGTTCTGGTGGGTGGACAGCGAGGGCGGCGGGCGTTTCATTCTGCATGGCGGCACGAAGCTCTATCAGTGGGACGGCCAGAGCCAGAGCGCGGCGGAGCTGTGTTCCGGCATGGCGAACCATCGTTCCAGCGGGTTTGTTCACGGCGGGAACCTCTATCTGCTCGACGGAAGCTGTTACCGGGTGTGCGAGGCGGGCAGCGGCGGCGTTACGGTTTCGGCCGTGGCGGATAAGGCGTTTGTGCCCACGACGGTCATCGGCGCAGCGCCCAATGGCGGCGGCACGGCCTTTGAAGCGGTGAACCTGCTTTCCCCCCGGCGAAAAAACTCCTTCGCAGCGGACGGGACGAGCAAGGTCTATGCGCTCGACAGCCGGAACCTTGACGAAGCGGCGGTGAGCGCGGTGGTCGAGGGCGCGGAACTGGCGGAGGGCGCGGGCTTCACGGTGGATCGGACGGCGGGCACGGTGACGTTTGACAGCGCGCCGCAGGCGTCCTCAGCGGGCAGCGGCGTGGATAACGTGGTCATCGCGTTTTCCAAAACGGTCGAGGGCTATCGCGCCCGCATCGACGGCTGCACGGTGGCGGCGCACTATGGCTTCGGCAACGAGAACCGCCTGTTTTTTACGGGAAACACTTTGGACAGCGCTTACAAAAACTGCGACTGGCACAGCGGTCTGGACGATCCGACCTATTTTCCGGACACGGGTTACACGAAGATCGGCGCGGATTCTTCGGCGGTGGTGGGGTATCTTCGCCAGCAGGACAGTCTGCTGATCCTGAAGGAGGACAACGAGCAGGATGCGGAGATCTTCCTTCGGACGGCGGAAATGAACGCGGACGGCACAGTGATCTTTCCCGTCCGGCAGGGCGTGAAGGGCGTGGGCGCATTGACGGCGTACGCCATGGCGTCCCTGCGGGATGATCCGCTCTTTCTGGCGCGGGAAGGGGTGTTTTCGGTCGTCAGCGGCGCGGTGACGCAGCAGCGGGCCGTTCAGTGCGCCAGCGAGAGGATCGCGCCGAGGCTCACGGCGCAGAGCGGGCTTTC
The DNA here is from genome assembly GCA_023402915.1 of Bacillota bacterium. GTDB lineage: Bacteria > Bacillota > Clostridia > Christensenellales > CALWSW01 > JAEYFO01. The sequence goes on from JAEYFO010000198.1 coordinate 7,660, forward strand.
CGGCGCCTGCGCCGCCGTGTGGAACGGGCTGTATCTTCTGGCGGTGAACAACGTTTGCTTTGTGGCCGATTCCCGGCAGAAATCGGGCGCGGGCTACGAATGGTACTATTGGGACAACATCCCGGCGCGGGTGTTTCTCGAGCGGGACGGCGCTCTGTTTTTCGGCACGGCGGAGGGGAAGCTCTGCCGGTTCAACACGGACGTTTCGACCATGGAGCGCTTCAACGACGACGGGGCGGCCATCCGCTCCCGCTGGGTGACGCGGGCGGAGGATTTCGGCGGCTTTGCCGTCAAAAAGACGCTGCTTCAGCGGGGCTGCGCCGTCATGATGAAGCCCTATACCCGCTCGAGCATCGACATTTCCGTCGTGACGGAGAAGGAGTACGCAAGGCTGCTGCGCCGCGCGCCCATGGACATTTTCAGCTTTGCCGATCTGGATTTTTCCCGCATTGATTTCAACACCAAGGATTCGCCGCAGGTCAAATCCATCCGCACCCGGGTCAAACGTTTCGCCCTCGTTCAGCTCGTTTTGGAAAACAACGTCAAAAACGAAGGGTTCGGCATTTACGGCGTGCAGCTCCAGTATCAGCTGCACCGCTTTGTCAAGGAATAAAAAGGAAAAGGAGAAACCGGCATGGAATACGTGGTCAAACGGGGCGATACCCTCGGGCGCATCGCCCGGCAGAACAACACGACGGTGGAGGAGCTGGCACGGCTCAACAACATCAAAAACGTCAACCTGATCCGCACGGGCGCGACGCTCAGGCTTCCGGGCACATCGAGCAAAACGGGTGCGGGCGCGGCGGCGAAAAATCCGCTGGAATCCTATCGCGATGCGATCGGCTCGCTCACCGCTCCGACCTATGAACCGGCGGACACGTCGGCCTACTACAACCAGGCGGCAGCGCGCTACGCGGATGCGCTATCGACGGTCAAAAATGCGGCGCGGCAGAGCGCGGCGGCCCGGGCGGAAGCGCTTTCCGGACAATATGAGGCCCTTCGCAGGCAGACGTATGCCGGAGCGCGGCTGAGCGCCATCGGAAACAACGAGCGTCTGGCGGCCAAGGGGCTGGCGGGCAATCTTTATGCGGACGCGCGAAGCGGCGCAAGCGAAACGAGCCGCGTGGCGCAGGACACGGCCCTTCGAACCGCCATCGCGCAGGCCAACAGTCAGGAACAGGCGGCACGGGATGCGCTGGCGCTTTCGCTGCTGCAAGCGGAAAGCAGCGCGGACGAAAACTACGCCAACAATCTGGCCAATCTCGCCCTCAAGCAGGCGGCGGCACAGCAGCAGGCGCAGCAGGACGATTTTTCCGCCAAGTGGAAGCAGTACGAAACGGCGCTCGGCCTGATCCAGCAGCTGTACGACAACACCCGCGATCAGGAGAAAGTTGACGCGCAGGCGGCGGAAGCGGCGGCCAAGGCGACGAAAAAGTCCTCCGGCAGCAGGAAAAAGTCCTCGTCCTCCGGTTCGAGCGCTTCCGGCACGTCGGGGAAAAAGTCCACCAACGGAAAAAGCGGCGGCAGGCCTTTGACGGACAAGGAGCAGCGGGCGATGCAGACAGGGATCCGCGCGGCCTTGCAGCTGGGTCTGGGCGCAGCGGCCGATCCGGCGTACCGCCAGCTTTTCACAAAATAATTCAAAAAAGGCCATTGGCGGATGTCCACAGGGGAGCTTCGGGAGAACCGAGGCTCTTCTTTATTGATGAGAGAAGGCCTTATCAAAGCGCATTATATTAAGGAAAGAGCGGCAGAGGGGACAGAGGAAAAAGAGCAGCGGTTTGGAGGAAAAGAGAGAAACCTTCGCTTTGAAACAGGAAGTTCCACAAGGAATGGAAATGAAGTGCAAAAACATGAGAATGCGTTGGCAAGCTGTATGCCTGTTCCTTTGAAAGAAGAAAAAGCCGCCGGTCGCATTGCGGCGGCAGGACGCCAGCAGGGGAAGATACCGAAAGCAATACCTTTTCCGGCAGCTGCGCCATAGGAAAAACCTTTTACCCTGAAAAAGACCGGAAGCAAAAACCGGCGTTTTGGAAAAATATACGCGGTAAAAAAGAAAAATTTCACGGAAATGTGACTTGTTTTGTCGAATGACAGAAAGTGGGGTTGCATTTGCCCTGCGATTTGATAAGATAAAGCCAGCGGAAGGAAAAGCAGAGAAAAGACGTTTGCAGCCGGCGGCAGAGAGCGCAGAGCAGCCGGAAAGAAAACGCGGTTCGACGGGAACGGGACAATCACATTCGGCCGTCCGAAGCGCGGAATTGCTGCATAAAATTCCGCCCGTTTGAAAAATCAGTCGGAACGTATGGGAGGAAATGCGAAAATGAAAGTGCTGCACATGAAGAGGGAAGCGATGCTTCTACGTCAGGAGAAGAGGAAGCTCGAAACGATGGTTCTCGAGGCGATGGAACGGAACGAACCGCTCACAGGCGAGGCGCTTCTGGCGCAGCAGCGAAAGGTCAATGCGCTCGCCGCCGCGCTGACCTTTGGCGGGGACGAGGAGGAACAGCAGGAAGAGCTGGAGCAATGGCAGCTGGGCGCGGGTTAAGAACGAGGGGAGCCGATTTTCTGATTGAAATTGATAAAAAACAGCCGGATTTGTACGAACAAGAGCGGTTTCTCCTTTTCTTTTCGAAAAGAATGTGATAAAATGTTTGAAATGTAACAGGCGCGTTTTTGCACAGAAAAAATCACCGCGCCCGCGGAAAGAGGAATTTTATGCCCATTCTGATCCCAAAGAGCGGAGTCTCGCTGTCCAAACAACTCGAAGAGATTCTGCGGGAGAAGATCACTTCACGGGAATGGAGCATTCACGAATGCATTCCGTCGGAACTCCAGATCTCACAGCAATACGGCGTGAGCCGAAGCACGGTGCGCGCGGCGCTCGGCAGCCTCGTGCAGGACGGGATGCTCTACCGCAGGCAGGGGAAGGGCACGTTCGTCGCGCCGCCCCACGAAGCCGTTACCTTTGACGAGCACCGTCTCGGGATCCGCAAAAAACTCGATACGCTCATGCCCACGCCCGTGGCCCGCGTCGTGCGCGAAGGTCCTGCCGCCGCCAACGAGCAGGTGGCGGAGTTGATGGGGCTGCACGCCGGGGAGGAGATCTACGAAGTGGTGCGTGCGCGCTATCGCCTGATCCCCGGCAGCTCCCCCTGCATGGTGCAGTATTCCTGGATGCCGGTGGAGATCGGAAAGCAGATCGACACGGAAGAGCTGATCATGGCCCGGCTGACTCTCCAGATCGCCGACCGCTGCAATCTGCATCCCGTGCGGATGAAGGAGTGGCTCGAAGCGTCCCTTGTCAGTCCTTTCGAGGCGAAGGAGCTGAAAGTCAGCCCCGGTTCGCCCGTGCTGATCGCCGACGAGCTGGCCTACTGCGAAGAGGGAACGCCTTATCTGTTCACGCGGTTCGTGGTGCTGGCGCACATGATGCGCCTGAGCTTCGGTTGAGCCGGAAAAGAGAAGAAAAGCAAAAGGGAGCGTTTTGCAAAAAGGCAAGGCGCTCTTTTTGTATGGAGAGACAAAACGGGAAAGGAACAGGATGTATGGTTGTATGAAATCTGAAAAAGCAAAAACAAACAAAGCATCTGAAATTATGCTGCAAATCTTAAAAAACAAGAGGAAAAATTCAGAAAAATTCCAGTAGAAATTCTTAAAATGATTGGAAAATTTCTGATTTTATTGAATAAACAACAGAAAACACAGTTTGAATTTGCAAAAAACACTTAATTTGAGCAGATGTAACGATTCGATTGATTGCAAAAAAATTATCGAAAAATGAAAAACAGGGGTTGTCAGCATGGGGTTGTTATAGTACAATCTATTTGTGATGAAAATCACAGAGGTGAAAATACGCACCATGCCGCAACGGCAGAGAGCGAAAGAGAGGTTACAGTTATGGCACGTTTTACTTTGCCCCGGGATCTGTATCATGGAAAGGGCGCGCTTGAAGCGCTCAAGACGTTTGAAGGCAAGCGCGCGATGATTTGCGTCGGCGGCGGCTCCATGAAGCGCTTTGGCTTCCTGGACAAGGCTACGGACTACCTGCGCGAAGCGGGAATGGAAGTCGAGCTGTTTGAAGGCATCGAGCCCGATCCTTCTGTTGAGACCGTCATGCGCGGCGCGGAAGCCATGATCCGCTTCCAGCCCGACTGGATCATTGCCATGGGCGGCGGCTCTCCCATCGACGCGGCCAAGGCCATGTGGATCAAGTACGAATATCCCGAGACGACGTTTGAAGATATGTGCAAGGTGTTCGCCCTGCCGAAGCTGCGCAAGAAAGCGCATTTCTGCGCCATTTACTCCACGTCCGGCACAGCCACCGAGGTGACGGCTTTCTCTATCATCACGGACTATGCCAAGGGCATCAAGTATCCTATTGCCGACTTTGAGGTCACGCCCGACGTGGCCATCGTCGATCCCGATTTGGCTGAAACCATGCCCAAGAAGCTGGTCGCCCACACCGGTATGGACGCCATGACCCACTCCATTGAAGCGTATGTTTCCACCGCCAACTGCGATTTCACCGATCCGCTGGCGCTGCACGCCATCAAGATGATCCAGCACGATCTGGTCGATTCCTACAATGGCGATATGGCAAAGCGCGACAGCATGCATAACGCCCAGTGCCTCGCCGGCATGGCGTTCACCAACGCGCTCCTGGGCATCGTCCACTCCATGGCGCACAAGACCGGCGCTGCCTTTGACGAATACGGCGCGCACATCATCCACGGCGCGGCCAACGCCATGTACCTGCCCAAGGTCATCGCCTTCAACGCCAAGGACGAGACTGCGGCCAAGCGCTACGCCGAGATCGCCGACTTCATGCAGCTCGGCGGCGAAACGGTGGAAGAGAAGATCGCCCTGCTCATCGCGGCGCTGCGCAAGATGAACGACGATCTGAACATCCCCCATTGCATCGCTCACTACGGCGCGGACAGCTATCCCACCGAAAAGGGCTTCGTGCCGGAAGAGGTGTTCCTGGCCAAGCTCCACGACATCGCGGTCAACGCCATCGCGGACGCCTGCACCGGCTCCAACCCCCGCCAGCCCTCCGTCGAAGAGATGGAAAAGCTGCTCAAGTGCTGCTACTACGACACCGAGGTGGATTTCTAAAAATCCTCCGGAATGGGAAAACGTGCGGGAAGATGCGGGCAGCAAAGCGCTTTGCACGATCCCCGCGCAATCGGGTTCTTACGAATGGCCGCCGGTTCTCCGGCGGTCGTTTTCTGTTTTGGGTCAAAACGGGGAAGGGGCGGCTGGGGAACCGGTGCGGTTTCGGGGTT
>JAEYFO010000203.1 GCA_023402915.1 Bacillota bacterium
GGCTCGAAGAGGGCGGCCCCTTCCCGATGTTCACCAGCTGCTGCCCGGCCTGGATCCGCTACGCGGAAAACCGCGCGCCCAAGTATCTTCCCAATATTTCCACCTGCAAATCGCCCATGGAGATGTTCGGCGCGATCCTCAAGGCGCATTACCGCACGCTCGAGGCGGTGGACGGCCGCGAGCTGGTGTCTGTGGCCATCATGCCCTGCACGGCGAAGAAGTTCGAAGCCGCCCGCGAGGAATTCCGGCAAAACGGCGTGCCCGACGTGGACATGGTGCTCACGACGCAGGAAGTGGCTGCCATGATCCGCGAATGCGGCATTCTCTTTGACGAGATCGAAAGCGAATCGGCCGATATGCCCTTTGGCTTTGGCAGCGGCGCGGGCATGATCTTCGGCAACACCGGCGGCGTGGCGGAAGCGGTCATTCGCCGCGTCGTGGAGGAAAAGACCACGGCGGCGCTGCACGAGATCGAATACTGCGGCGTGCGCGGCATGGAGGGCATCAAGGAAGCGGAGCTGCCCCTTGGGGACAGGACGCTGCGCATCGCCGTGGCGCACGGCCTTGCCAACACGCAAAAGCTCATCGCGGCCATCGAGGCGGGCGAGGCGCACTACGACCTGATCGAGATCATGGCCTGCCCCGGCGGCTGCATCGGCGGCGCGGGACAGCCCATCGGCAGCACCAAGGAGAAGCTCGAGCGCGCGGCGGGCGTGTATCGCGCCGACCGCACCAGCCAGATCAAGCGCTCCGAGGAGAACCCCGTTATCATGAACCTCTATAACGGCATCCTCAAGAAGAACCGCCACGGGCTGCTGCACGTACACTATAAGGAGAAAAGATAAAGGGAGCCAGGGGCGCTGCCCCTGGGACCCGCAAGGGACTTTTTGAAAAAAAAGGGCAAGAACCAATTTGGAAGGGTGCGTTTCTGAAAAACTTTTCGAAATTTCGCGAAACCCGCCCACTCCCCTCCGGGTTATCAGGGGGCGTACCCCCTGATCTTATTCCGGCTTCCCGGCTTCGCCGGGAAACGGATGAAATCTTTGATTTCGCACCTATCGTTCTTTCCCGGCCGTTCCGGCTACGGAACAGGGAAAGAACGGTAAACTCGAAAAAATTCCCCGGAATTTTTTCGACACCGAGAAGAAGGAGGAATGACCATGCTCACCATCGTCGTTTGCGTAGGCAGTGCCTGCCACATCAAGGGCTCCTACAGCATCATCAACAAGCTGCAGGAACTTATCGCCGCCCGGGGTCTCGAGGACAAGGTGGAGGTCAAAGCCGCCTTCTGCCTGGGGCATTGCACCGGCGCGGTCTCCGTCAAGTTCGAAAACGAGGACGAGATTTTCAGCCTTGAGCTGAAGGACACTCCCGCGTTCTTCGAAAAGGAAGTGCTCGGACGGATCGGATAAGGGGAAGAACCCTTTTCCACCGGTTTTAAAAGCCGAACAAAGGAATTTCGGGCTTTTCAAGACCAAACGGGCTTGTTGCGCAGCCCGGTTTTCCCCGGCTTTCCCACACACAGCCAAAACAGCGTCCGGTTGCCGCCCGGCGCTGTTTTTCTGTTTTTTCAGCGGCCCTTTCCCTTCCGGGTCTTTTTTGAACCTCTTTTCGGACTTCCTTCAGAGGTTCTTTCAAGACGCTCTTTCCGGACCTTTTCCGGCGCTTTCTCCGACGTTTTTTTCCGACGAACTCCGCTTCCCTTTCCCCGTTTTTTCTCCGCCAAAATCGCCCGCGCCTTTTCCCGTTTTCAAACTCAAATTCAAAAAATCTGCGAATCCCTTCCCACACCAACGCCTTTTTCGCGCGACCCGTCCCAATTTTCAAAAAAGCGCGAAAAACCGCTGAAAACCGCGCGCGACTCTGCTAAACTGAATTCAGAAAAACTGTTTCAAAAATTATTTGAAGGGATGTGAGGGCATGGCGGGCAGAACTGCTGCCGGCGGCTACGAATTCAAACGGCGGATGCTCACGGACGAGGACTACGCGAAGATCCGGCAATGCGTTTTGACGCACCTTTGCCGCAAGAGCGGCGCGGCCTCCTTTGAGGAGCTGGAGCGGGAATCCTTCGACCGGCTGGGCTTTGCGGCGGCGGTGGCCGAAGAGGAGCCGTGGATCTATACGCTGCTGGCCGAGGTGGTCAACAACGTCTGCCTGGGCGCCGTGCGGCGGGCGCGCACCTGCGACGGGCTGCCCCTTTCCGACCCGGAGGACGTGTTGCAGACCATTCAGGAAAAGGTGTTCAAGCAGGTGACGTTTTTCCTCTGCCGCCGGGAAAACGCCAGCGTGGGCAGCCTGATCGGCTGGATCCAGACCATCGGGCAGAACGCCATTGCCGACGAGGTGCAGCGCTCCAACCGCCGGATCATCCGCTCCGCGCCGGAAGAGCAGGCGCAAAACATCGCCGCGCAGGAGGGGATGAGCGAAAACGAGCTGGCTGCCGAACGCGAGGAGCTGCACCGGGCGGCGCTGCTGGGGCTGGCGTTCCTGCTGCGGCTGCGGCAGGAGCCCTATATCACCATGTCCACGACGCTGAGCGTGGTGGTCTATCCCCGCCGCCACGCCTGGGAGGAGGAGCAAAAGCGCATCGCCGGGCTTTCCCCGGACGAACCGCCCGCCCGCAAGGGCCGCGCCGCCCGCGCGCGCGGCTATCCCCGGGAGGTGGAGGAGCGCTACGGCAACGAGCGCCTCTATCAGATGCGGCAGGGGTTTTTCCGCGAGGCGGACGAAATGCTCGAACGGATGCTGAACTGTTCGCTCGACGAAAAAACGCTCGACGTGATCGACGAACGGCTCGACCGCCAGACGGGCGGCGGCCGCGCGCTGGGGGAGTCTACGCTGCTCGAAGCGGGCGGCACGTCCGACAACATCTCCCGCTGGAAGAGCGTCGTGGGAAAGCGGATGCAGGAGGCGAAAAAGCAGCTTGGCGTTTCGCACAAATTCTAAAGAATTTGCGCGAGTACACCGTTCTTTCCCTGTTTCTTGCGAAACGGCCGGGAAAGAACGACCAGTGCGCTTTTACCCCTCTACCCCTTCGGGGCACACGGCGGGGCACAGGCCTCCGGAAAGCATCCGTTCGAGCATTTCGTCCGCCTCGCGGAAAAACCCCTGCCG
>JAEYFO010000009.1 GCA_023402915.1 Bacillota bacterium
CAACGCCGTGGTTGCTCTTGACGACCAGCTTCTTGTTGGGGGCGCGGATGGGCTTGTCGGAGATGACGAAGCAGGAACCGAACGTGCCGATAACCATGACGGCCGTGCCATCGTCGATACCGCCGCAGCCGAAGGTGTTGCAGTTCTGGTCATGAGCGCCCATGCAGATGTTGCAGCCCACGGGCAGACCGGTCTTTTCAGACATTTCGGGGCTGATGTGGCCGACGACCTTGCCGGGTTCGCGGACGATCTTGGCGCGCTTGGACAGCGGGATACCGAGCAGGCCGTTGATCTTCTCGGACCAGTCGTGGGTGTTGACGTCGCCGCCGCCTTCACGGCGGGGAGAGGACAGATCGGTGTAATAATCGTCAGCGCCGAACTGCTTGAGGAAGTAGTCCTCGTGGGTGGAGAACATGGCGGTCTTGGCCCAGTTCTCGGGTTCGTGGTTCTTCAGCCAGACCAGCTTGGCAGTGGAGAAGCACATGCCCAGCGGATCGCCGGTGATGGCGTAATATTCGTCGTGATCGATCTTGGAAAGGACTTCCTTGATCTCGGGTTCCTGGCCGCGGACGTCCTGCCAGCCGACCCAGGGACGGATCAGTTCGCCGTTTTCATCGAGCAGACCGATGACGGAGCCCTGCGCGGAAAAGCCCATGGCCACGATCTCCTTGGGATCCACGCCGGAGTTCTGGATCGCCTGCTTGCAGGTGGCAAAGATCGCGGGAACGAGATCTTCGGGGATCTGTTCCACCCAGCCGGGATGGGGATAATAGCAGGGATACTCCCTGTAGTCAGAACCGATGCAGTTGCCTTCAAAGTCGAACACGCAGGCCTTGCAGCCGGTGGTGCCGCCGTCGATACCAACCAAATACTTACCCATTATACGTTTTCCTCCTTGTTGATGTGTGTTCAGGGAAGAGGGATTTCGAAAAGGATGACTCATGCTGAAATGCAGAAACAGAGCGCCAAAGCAGAACAGCGCTTCTGAAAAGAAGATGTTCCAAAAATAAAAACGGAAGCAAAGCGTATTTCAGCACGATGAAGTGAAAAATGATCGATAACTCTGTGCCTTGCGATATTGAATATATTATAAACGTTTTCTTATAAGTTGTAAAGGGTTATTTGAAATTTTGCACGTTTGTTCGAAGCAATTGATTGAACTTTAAGAAAAATCAAAGAGACAACAAAGCAACGCAGCATCGTTATCCTTTCCTGAAATGAAATCAGAACAATATGGAAATTTTTCCGAAGAAAACGCCTGTTTGTGTCATGCTCTGTTGACAGACCGAAAGAAAACTGAGTATAATATACAATTAGAAAAAATAGACTTTGATCGGATTGAGACGGAGGAAATGGTATGCTGGATCGGAACAACCCCAAGCCGCTGTATGCGCAGTTTGAAGATCTTTTGCGCTCTGCCATCATGGCGGGAGAATGGGAGACGAACCACGCGATCCCTTCGGAAAACGAGCTGAGCCGCACCTATGGCCTGAGCCGCATGACCGTGCGTTCCGTCATTACGCAGCTGGTCAAGGAGGGCCTGCTTTTTCGCGTGCAGGGCAAGGGCACGTTTGTCGCCGCGCCCAAGATCACGACGCGCTCCCCGGCCTATATGGGCATCCGCGAGCAGCTCGAAGAAATGGGCTACGAAATCTCCACGGAGCTGAAGACCTTTGAAGTGCGCCAGGCCAACGCCCATGTGGCCCGTGCGCTCGAGGTGGAAAAGGGCAGCGAAGTGACCTATATCAAGCGCCTGCGCTTTGTGGGCGGCCAGCCCATCAGCATCCACCGCTCCTATCTGCCGACGGAGCTTTGCCCGTCGCTCTCTGCCGACAGCCTTGAGAGCGAGCAGCTTTGCGTCGTGGTGGAGCGGGAATTCGGCATGAAGGCGGCCACAGTGTCCGAGTCGCTCGAATCGGTGCTGGCCACAGCGGAAGAGGCGGAGCTGCTGGGCATTGACCGGAGCTATCCGCTGCTGCTGCTCGAAGACATCAACAAAACCGTCGACGGGAAGATCTTTGAATACACAAAAGTGCTGTTTCGCGGCGATAAGATCAAACTTCATTTTGAATACCAGGCATAGGAAAAACCAATGGTTTCTGAAAAGCGGCTTCGGCCGTTTTTTGCTTAGGGAGAAGGTAGGGAAAAAAGGGAAGAAAAGAAGTTTGTTGAAATTATATCGTTAAAAAGCGCTCAAATAACAAATTTGTGTTTTATTAAACAATTCTTTTCAAAAACAGAAAGAAAAGCTATACTATAAGAACAGATTGGCAGAAAAAGTGTTTCGGGATTTTGAAAGGGGAGGGATCGCCGTGCACGAAACCAGAAGGCTCATTCTCCGGTTGTCCGACGAAGTGGAGGCCGGTCAGGTTCTGGCGTATTATGAACGCAACAGGGACTTTTTCAAGCCCTACGAACCGGAGCGCCCGCGGGGCTTCTTTACGCTGGAAAACCAGCAGATGTATCTGCTGCGCGACCAGGAAAATCTCGAAGGGCGGCGCGGCATGCGCTTTTGGCTTTCCCGGCAGGAAGAGCCGGAGGAGATCATGGGCACCATCGCGCTCAACGGCATCATGTGGGGCGGGTTCCGCTCGTCCTTCGTGGGCTATAAGCTCGACTGCAACCACGCGGCCAAGGGCTATATGACCGAGGCGCTGGGGCAGGTGGTCAGCATCGCGTTCCATCAGCTCAAGCTGCACCGGCTCGAAGCCAATGTCATGCACCGCAATTACGCCGCTGTGCGCGTCGTGGAAAAGCTGGGCTTTGAGGAAGAGGGCATTTCGCGAAAATACATGAATATCAACGGCCGCTGGGAGGATCATGTCCACATGGTGATACTCAATCCCGCGGTGGAAAATTCCGTCGAGGAGCCGGTGCGCCTGTGGTATTGAGCGCTCTTGCGGCCCGCTGAAAAATTTGATAAAATTAAAGAAAAAGCGTTCCGGGAAATGGAGCGCTTTTTGGGTTATTCCGGTGAAAATCGGATAGAAAAAACGTTTTTCGTCAGAGGAAAGGGTTAGAGGAAAGGAAGGAACAGAGCATGGCAGTACGGGCAGTGGACCTGATTTTGAAAAAGAAGCAGGGCGAAGCGCTTTCCACGGAGGAGATCAACGCCCTGATTTCGGAATATACAGCGCGCCGCGTGCCGGATTATCAGATGGCGGCGCTGCTGATGGCCATTTGTTTCCGCGGGATGAACGAGCGCGAAACCTTCGATCTGACCATGGCAATGGTTCATTCCGGCGACGTGGTGGATCTTTCCGCCATTCCAGGAATCAAGGTAGACAAACACTCCACCGGCGGCGTGGGCGACACGACGACGCTGCTGCTTGCGCCGCTGGCTGCGGCTTGCGGAGTCCCTGTGGCAAAGATCAGCGGCCGCGGGCTGGGACATACCGGCGGCACTCTCGACAAGCTGGAATCCGTCAGGGGCGTGAGCGTTTCGATGGAAATGGAGCGCTTTGTGCGCGTCGTTCAGGAGAGCGGCCTCGCCGTCATCGGGCAGACAGCGAATCTCGTTCCGGCGGACAAAATGCTCTATGCCCTCCGCGATGTGACCGGCACGGTGGACAGCATTCCGCTCATTGCATCGAGCATCATGAGCAAAAAGATCGCCGCCGGAAGCGACGCTATCGTGCTGGACGTCAAGACCGGCTCGGGCGCGTTCATGCACGAAAAAGAGGACGCTTTTGCATTGGCGCGGGAGATGGTGCGCCTGGGCCGCCGGGCGGGACGGAAGACCGTTGCCGTTGTGACGGACATGAACCAGCCGCTGGGGATGGCCGTGGGCAACGCCATCGAGGTGCGGGAGACCATTCTGGCGCTGAGCGGCAAGATCCCGCCGGACGACCCGCTCATTGAGGTGGTATTGCTCCTTGGCACACAGATGCTGCGGCTTTCCGGTGTGGCAAAGACCGACGAAGAAGCGCGGGAAAAGCTGTTCCATGCGCTCCAAAGCGGCGCTGGGCTGGAAAAATTCCGCGCGCTCCTTTGCGCCCTTGGCGGCGACGGACGCTGCTGCGACGATCCGGACAGCCTGCTGCGGGCTCGCAGGACGATCGATATTCCCGCCCCCTGCGACGGCTATGTTTCGGGCATGAACGCGCTGGAGATCGGCGAAGCGTCGCTGCTGCTCGGTGCTGGACGGGCTACGAAAGAGGACAAAATTGACCCGGACGTCGGCCTGATCATGAACGTCCGCGTGGGCAGTCCCGTCAGGCAGGGCGAGCCGCTGGCCCGCTTCTACATCAATGACGAAACCAATTTGGACGCGGCGAAGGAGCATTTCCTGCGGGGGATTTTCTTTGCAAACGAGCCGGTGGAGCGCCCGCCGATGGTGTATGGCGTCGTGCGGGAAGAGGCATAGAAACAGGCCGCAAGGGCTCGAGCGCTGGAAGAACCATTCTGAGATTGCTTCAAACAAAGAATAGCGCAAGCGTCAACCAGCCGCTGCATCTGAAAACCGGGTGCGGCGGTTTTTGATTTTTGGAATCATGCGGGACAGATTGGAAAAGAGAACGCAGAAATCCGAAAGCTCCGGCAGCCGGATGCGTGGCTGTGTGCTCCGGAGGGGTGCCGTGTGCGCTGGAAAGCGCGGTGTGCTCCGCAGGGGTGCCGTGTGCTCCGCAGGGGTGCCGTGCGCTACGGAGGGGTGCTGTGTGCTACGGAAGGGGATGGGCCTTTGTTAAATTTGAGGGAATTTCGGCAAACAAAAAAGCCCCCGAAAAGGGGCTTTTTGCGAAACCGTTGGAAAGACGAATCCTCAGGCAGCGGGAGCAGGCGCGGGACGCATCCGCTCGATGGTCCTGTGCAGCAGCACGGCCAGCACCAGGCAGATCGCCAGGTCGGGCAGGATGCAGGAAGCCTGATAGCCCAGCGAATAGAGCCAGGGATTCATGCCTTCGGGCGCGTATTCGGCAAAGAAGATCGCGCCGGAAAGGAAGTGGCTCAGGAAGCGCAGCAGACCGGAAACCGCGACGCCCACATAGAGGTTCTTGCGGAAGAAGCCCGCGCAGCCCAGCACGCCGAAGGCGAGGATGTAGTCGAGCAGGATCTGCACCGGATGGACGAAATAAGCGTCCTGGATCATCTGAAGCAGGGCATAGGCCACGCCGGCGAGAATGCCCTTGCGCGGGCCGTACCAGTAGGCGTAGACCATGATGGGCAGCATGGAGCCGGGGGTGATGGAGCCGCCCTGCGGCATATGCAGCAGACGGATGTAGCTCAGAACGAAGGACAGGGAGATGCACATGGCGCCGTAGACCAGCGCGCGGGTGTCAAAGCCCTTTTTCTGCACGGGTTCCTTCTTCTTGAAGGCGCGCAGCGCCACGAGCACCAGCGCCACAAAAGCCACGGCCAGCGCCGCAAACATGAGCCATTCTTTTGTGCTCAGTTCGGAAAAGTGGGAGAAAAGCGTAAAATCCATAACAATACCTTTCTGTCAGAATGCGTTTGAACGCCGCCGCAGGCCGCTGCCCGGGGCGGAACCGCGCAGAACACGCAGCGCAGAAAGGCGGAATTTTTGAAAAATCCTGATAGCGTTCCGATAATCCGGCGCTTCAAATTTTTTCAAAGAAAACCCCCGCATGAAGTTCATGCAGGGGAAACTGGTAAACGAAAACTTCCTCAAAAGAACGGTTGCTGCCCAGCCAAAACACGACTGCCGCACAGCGCCGCTTTTTGAAAAAATACGTCTGCCGCTTCCCTACGTTAGTGCTAACTACCAGGTTCCAAGGGTCCATGCGGCGATCTGCCGCATCATCTCAGCCAAAGGCACCCCCAGCGGAGCGATTCAATTGTGACATGGTTAGTGTATCAGCGCAAAAGCCCGCTGTCAAGAGAAAAGCGCAGCGGAGGGATAGGATTTTTTCCGAATGGAACAGCCGGAGCGGTTTGCGGCAGGAACAAGCGAAGCGCGGGGAACAGCGGAAGCGCCATGGAAGGGAAGGGGTTAAAAAGCATGAAAAAGAAGTAAATAGCGTCTCAATGGTGTCGAATACAGGCGTCACCTTGCGTTCGCTATGCCATTTTGCTGAAAGTTTCGAATGATTTTGTGTTATAATTCTTTAAGAAAACAGGGGAAGCGTTTTCCGAAATAACTTTGAAGGAGGGGACAGTCCATGGCAAACAAAGGCAGGAGCGAACGCGGCCTGTTCGGCACGATCACTCATTATGACGAACACGGCAAAAAAATCGGAACCAGCGAGCCGAACCTTTTTGGCGGATACACGAACTATGACGCGCACGGCAAAAAGACCGGGACTTCCGAGCCGGGGATATTTGGCGGGTACACAAACTATGACGCGCAGGGCAAAAAAACCGGAAGCGCGCAGCCCGGAATGTTTGGCGAATATACGAATTATGACGCAAAGGGCAAAAAGACCGGCTCCAGCACGCCGGGGGCGTTCGGCTCCTACCATCACAGCGACAGTCAGGGCTGCTACGTGGCCACCTGCGTTTACGGCTCCTACGACTGTCCGGAGGTCTGGACGCTGCGGCGGTTCCGGGACAACACCCTTGCAAAATCGACCGGCGGACGGGCGTTCATCCGCGCCTATTACGCCGTCAGCCCGGCGCTGGTGCGGCGCTTTGGAAGGACGGCGTGGATCAGGAGAAGCTGGAAGAGCGCGCTGGACAAACTGGTGCGGCGGCTCCGGGCAAACGGCGTGGAGGATACGCCCTATTGCGACAGACCGTGGCGGTAGGAGAGCTTCGCTGTCGATCGCTGAAAAAAAGTAGAATCGTGAAAAATCGAGAGTACTCCGCGTCGAGCAGGCGCAACGCCGCTGCGGGCGGCTTTTGCTCGCAAGAACCGTTCAACTGAGGGCAACAAAGAAAAAGGCCGCGCGGCTCGGATTTTTGAAAAGCGTAGGCGATTTTAATCTTCGAACAAAATAGGGCCGGCTTTGGCCGCGGAAAAAGGGGGAGATGCGTTTTTGCGTTTCGTCGAAACGGGCGTGGCCGCTGCTTTTTCAAAAAGCTAAAAAGGCGAAACAAACGACTCGACTTTCCCAAAGTAAAAACAGAGGACGGCGGAGCGTTTTTGCCGGCGTCTTTCCAAAATCAAGCCATCCGAATACAGCAAAAAGAGCGCGGCAAAAGCGCTCTTTTTCTAAACCGACGAAAAATTTACAGCCCGGCGGAAAGCGCCTGCGCATAATCCACGACGGCGTCGGCGGGAATTAACTCCTTGACGAGCAGCGCGCGCACATAGCCCCGCTCCGTGGAGGTGGAGCTGATGAAAAAGCCCTTGCCGTAGTAAAAGCGGATCAGGCTGTACATTTTGGCAGAGGTGTGGAGCGCCACGGCGTTCATGCCCGCTTCCCGGCAGTTCGTCAGCACGGCGTTGACCAGCGCGCCGCCCACGCCGCAGCTCTGCGCCGCAAGGCGCACGCCGAAGCGGCTGATATACGCCATGGAGGGCGTGATCTGTTCGTAGCGGATCGTTCCGACGGGCACGCCGTCCAGCTCGGCCACGAGGACGGTCTTGCGTTGCATGTCGTCGAGGACGACGGCTTCGGATTCCTTGAGCGCCTTGACTTTTTCCGGCATCCCGAGATCAAAGGCGTATTTGGAAAAGGCCTCCTTCGTGATGTCCAAAATGGCGGGCGCGTCCTTGGGGAGCGCCTTGCGAACGGTGATTTTCATGGGCATGGGCATTACCTCTGCTTGGGTCAAAGGGGAAAAACGGGAAAGGGTCGGCGCGCCTTACAGGGCGGCGCAGCCTTCGGGATTCATCAAAAGCGCCATGACGGCTTTCTGGGCGTGGAGCCGGTTTTCCGCCTCGTCAAAGACCACGGAGTGCGGCCCGTCGATCACTTCGGAAAGCACTTCTTCGCCGCGGTGGGCGGGCAGGCAGTGCTGGAAGATGTAATCGGGCTTGGCGTGGGCGGCCAGCGCGTTGCTCACGCAGTATTTTCCGGAGAAAATTTCCTGCCGCTTTTT
>JAEYFO010000015.1 GCA_023402915.1 Bacillota bacterium
CCATCTGAAGGTTCACGCCGAGGGACATGTTGGACGCGAGGAACACCGGGATGCGTTCGCCCGCCTCCCGGATCATCTGGCGGTGTTCTTCCGTCAGGCCGGTCGTGCCGATGACCACGCCCGCGCCGGTGCGCTCTGCAAGGGCCAGCACGCCGGGCAGCGCGTCCGGCATGGAAAAGTCGATGATGATGTCGGCCTTTTCGGTGCATTCCTCCGGAGAGAGATAGAGCGGAAAATCCGGCACGTAGGAGGGATCCTCGTATTTGATGATGCCGGCGAGCACGGAGAATTCCTCGCTGCGGGACAGGGCGCACTGGGTGATGACCTTGCCCATGGTGCCGTTGGCGCCGTTGATGATGAGCGTTACCATGTCAAACTCCTTTCGAAGGGAAGCCGAAAAGGCATGAATTGGGGGTCAGCCGATCAGGCCGAGCGCCTGCATTTCGGCAATGAGCCGCTGGCGCGGGCCGTCGGAAAGGGGAGTCAGGGGCAGGCGGGGCGCGCCCGCTTCAAAGCCCAGAAGCCCCACGGCCGCCTTGACCGGGATGGGGTTCACCTCGGAAAACAGCGCCTTGGTCAGCGGGTTGAGGCGGAACTGGAGCGCGCGGCTCTTTTCGATGTCCCCGTCAAACCAGGCGGCCACCATGTCGTGGACCTCGCGGGGGCAGACGTTGGCCGTGACGGAGATCACGCCCTTTGCGCCCAGCGCCAGCAGGGGAACGACGTGGTCGTCGTTGCCGGAATAAAAGTCCAGCTGCGGGCAGAGACGGGCCATTTCCGTGATCTGCTCGATGTTGCCGCTCGCTTCCTTGATGGCGGCGATGTTTTTGACGGCGGCCAGTTTCTGGAGCGTGGCGGGCTGAATGTTCACGCCCGTGCGGCCGGGAACGTTATAGAGGATGACGGGCAGATCGACCGCTTCCGCCACGGCGGTGTAATGGGCCACGAGGCCGTCCTGCGTGCATTTGTTGTAGTAGGGCGTGACGACCAGCAGCGCGTCTGCGCCCAGCTCCTGCGCCTTTTTGGAATCGGCGATGACCTTCGCGGTGTTGTTGCCGCCGCTTCCGGCGATGACGGGGATGCGTCCGGCCACGGTCTCCACGGCGAAGCGGATGGCGGACTGCTTTTCCGATTCGGTCATGGTGGCCGGTTCGCCCGTCGTGCCGCACACGACAATGGCGTCCGTGCCGTTTTCGATCAGGAAATTGATGTGCTGGGCAAAAACGTCGAACCGAATGCCGCTTTCGTCAAAGGGGGTGATGATGGCGACGGCAGAACCCTGAAAAATGCTCATGCGTTCACGTCCTTTCCGGCGTTGTACTGTCTTTTTGGGAAAACCGGCCGGGAAGCGGGCAATGCCACCATATGCCCCGGCCGGGCAAAGCGTTCGAATTTTTGAAGGCGGTCAGCGGGCGATCTCGCCGGATTCCCAGCGGCGGATCAGCTCCTGCGCGATCTGGACGGTGTTGGTGGCGGCGCCCTTGCGGATGTTGTCGGCCACGACCCAGAGGTTCACGCCGTTTTCAACGGAGAAGTCGCGGCGGATGCGGCCGACGTACACCTCGTCGTGATTTTCGGCGGTGATGGGCATGGGATAGACCAGATTGGCCGGATCGTCCTGCACGATGAGGCCGGGGAAGGCCGCCAGGCGGGCGCGCAGGTCGTCCAGCTCGAACGGGCGCTCCAGCTCGACGTTGATGGATTCGCTGTGGCCGTGATAAACGGGAACGCGCACGGTCGTGGCGGTGACGCGGATGGAGTCGTCGCCGAGGATCTTGTGCGTCTCGTTGATCATCTTCATCTCTTCTTTGGTATAGCCGTTTTCCAGGAACACGTCGATGTGGGGCAGGCAGTTGCCAAAGATGGGATAGGGGAACTTCTGGGGCGCTTCGCCGCAGATGCCGCCCTTGAGATCGTTGAAGCCCTTCACGCCCGCGCCGGACACGGCCTGATAGGTCGAATACACGATGCGGCGGATGCCGTAGGCGTCATAGAGGGGCTTGAGCGCCACCATGGCCTGGATGGTGGAGCAGTTGGGGTTGGCGATGATGTTTTTGTTTTTGTACTGGGCGATGTCGCCGGGGTTGACTTCCGGAACGACCAGCGGAACTTCCGGATCCATGCGCCAGGCGGCGGAGTTGTCGATGACGACGATGCCCTTCGACGCGGCGATGGGCGCAAATTCCGTGCTGACCGCGCCGCCGGCGGAGAACAGGGCGATGTCGATGTCCTTTCCGTCAAAGCAGGTGGGCGTCAGCTCTTCGACCACATGGGGTTTTGCGAAAAACTCCACCGTGGAACCGGCGCTGCGGGCCGAGGCGAAGAGGTAGTAGTTCTTGACGGGGAGCTTGCGCTCTTCGAGAACCTGAAGGAACTTGCGGCCGACCATGCCGGTAGCGCCTACCACTGCGATGTTGTACATGACTTTCCCTCCTGAGCAGAAATTTTTGAAAGCTGGAGCAAATGGGAGCGGCGCACGCCCAAGGACGCGCTGCCGAAAGAAACGGGAACAGCTGTCAAGAAGGCGGGGGCGTTTTTGGGGGGAAAATATTCTCCCGGAAAAACAAAAAACAGCCTGCCGGAGCATGCTGCCTGAAAAGAAACGGCCGGCCGCAAAAAAAGCGGGAACAGCCGCATACACAGCGGCCGTGGCCGTGTCACAGAAAGCGCTCCGCCGCAAACACGCACGGCGACAGTCATGGAGATGTTCTCCCCATGCCCAGGGAACCGGACACCGCCGCGGTGCCGCCCTTCGGCGTCCTGCCCTTTTGCGCGGGGTCAGTGGCCTGCGGCGGCCTCTTCCGCGTGACTGATGCCAAGACGCACCTCATTCTTGACGTTACAGATTATTTTAGCATCGCGAGGGGCGTCTGTCAATCCCGGCGGCGCGGCGGGGGCGCAAATTGAGAGGGATTCTCTTGTCAAGCGGGAGGGGATAGAGTAAAATAAAATCAGAAAACTGGGCGATTCTGCCCGAAAAGAGGCACGCGAAGAGCTGCGGCGAAATGCGCGCGCCGCCTTTCCCATGCGCCGCCCGGAAATTGAACCGGGCGCGGCGCGGAAAAAGCAGGCCGCAGCGAAAGAGAGGATCGAATCGTGAAACTCCATCCCATGGTACAGGCGCTTGCCGCGCAGGCGTCCGCATTCCGGCGCGACCTGCACAGGATCCCCGAAACGGGCTTTTGCGAACAGGAAACGCAGGCCTATCTGCTGCGCGCCCTTTCCGCATTTCATCC
>JAEYFO010000029.1 GCA_023402915.1 Bacillota bacterium
GGTCAACTGTCCTCTTGGCCGTCTGAGTATTTCTGAATTAGAATTGCTGTTTGGGAAAAGATCCGCTGCGATTTTCGCTATTGCTTATCATAACACACCGCGCGCCGTCCTGTCCAGATAAATAATAAACAAACAATCCCGTTTTTCGCTTGTCAACCACAACAGCCGGTCATATTCTTCCTCTTTTTGTCTCTTGAAATCATTTTTTCTCACTATTTATTCCTTTTGCTTCAAAATTGCAGTGAAACCTTCCTTTGCCTTTTCTTTCACTTGCAAAGCTGTTCTGTTTTTTCGCCAAAAAATTTTTCTCCTGTGCAATCCAAAAAAGAGCCCGGAAACGGACTCTTTTTTCAGAGACAGAAAATGTCACTTGGTGCCGAAGATGCGGTCGCCGGCGTCACCCAGACCGGGAACGATATAGCCGTGATCGTTGAGGTGATCGTCCACAACGGCGACGAAGATGTCCACGTCGGGATGCTTTTCCTGAATGAGCTGGATGCCCTGGGGCGCGGAAACCAGGCAGACCAGCTTGATGGAGCGGCAGCCGTGGCGCTTGAGCAGATCCAGCGCCGCGTCGATGGAATGGCCGGTGGCAAACATGGGATCGACCAGGATCACATCGCGCTCTTCGCAGTCCTGCGGGAGCTTGCAATAGTATTCCACCGCTTCAAGGGTGGCGGGATCGCGGTACAGGCCGATATGGCCCACCTTGGCGGCGGGAACGAGGCGCAGCATACCGTCCACCATGCCCAGCCCCGCGCGCAGGATGGGAACGATGGCCATCTTCTTGCCGGCGATGACCTTGGTCTTGGCCACGGCCACGGGGGACTTGACTTCGACTTCCTTCAGGGGCAGGTCGCGGGTCACTTCATAGCACATCAGCATGGCCAGTTCTTCCACCAGTTCGCGGAATTCCTTCGCGCCGGTGGTTTCGTCGCGCAGCAGGGAGATCTTGTGCTGGACAAGAGGATGATCGACAATGGTAAGCTTGCTCATGGGGATTCTCCTTCTTTTTGCTTTTGCTTGGCGTTTTGGAACGATCTTCTTTATAGAAAACAGGAGGAAAAGAACCGAAAAACCGGCCGTCAGAAAACGAAAAATGCTTTGATTTTTGAAAAAAATGGGAAAAGAACCAGCGGCGTTTTTGCGGGAAGCGCCGGCGTGCGCAGCGCGCGAAACACAGGCCGCTTCACAGGAGCGCATTTTTTGACCCCCGCGCTTTGCGTCCGGGCGGCGTTTTTTGAGGAATTCCAAGACGGGCGGGCCTTGCCGCTTTTTCTCTCCGCCCTCTCCCGCAGCAAAAAGCCCGGCGCAGCCAAAGCGGCGGCGTACACGGGCAATTTCTCCGGGGACACTTCGAAATTTCAGGGCTTATTCTTCCGCCCACTCCCGTTCCAACCGCTGCATGACCAGCTCGATCTGCGCGCGGATGTCCTGCGCGCATTCGAGATAGACCTCCAGCGGCTGCCGGAAGGGATCGTCGATGTCGTATTCGTCCGTGCCGGTATAGCCGTCCACCCCGTGGGCGTAGCCCTTGAGGGTGTGGGTCTTGCCTTCGGCCTCGGGCGCCAGAGCAAGGATCTCTTCGAGATGCTGCTCCTGCATGGCGAGGATCAGATCGGCTTCTTCGGCCACTTCTGCGTTGAAGCAGACCGCCCTGTGCTTGAAAAAGGGCAGCCGCACGCCCATCTCTTCGAGGGCTTCTTCGGCGTTTTCGGCCATCTGCGCGCCTTCGCAGGCAAACGTTCCGGCCGATTCGGCGCGCACGTCCAGCGCTTCCAATCGTGGGTGATCGTCTATTGCGTCATTGAAAATGGCCTCGGCCATAGGGCTGCGGCAGGTGTTGCCGGAGCAGACGAACAAAACGGTCTTCAAGATGATTCCTCCATCAATTTTCTATGCGTCCAGCCGTGTTCCCGGCGGCGCAAATTTGAGAAAACGGCTGTCTTACTGCGCGGACCCGTGCTCCACGCGGAAGCCTGCGGCCCGCAGCGCCCGGTTCATGAACGCCAGCCCCAGCGCCTGCGGGGGGAGCGCTTCGAGCACCACCGCCTCATAGCCCGCCGCATCCGCCTGCCGCAGCAGGTCGAACAGCGCGGCGCACAGGGTCTTCGGAGCCGTCCTGTCGCCCATTATAACACAGTTTCTCGAACCGTAAAAGGAGCAAGTTTGCGCGCTCGCCAGAATGACCGTCCGTTTCCCCTGCGCCGTGAGCCGGTCGTACAGGGCGGCAGCGGTCTTTGCCAGCCCTTCGCCCTCGCCGTCGGCCAGAATCACCTCGGCCTTGGGGGCATAATGCTTGTATTTCATGCCGGGGGAAAGAACGGTCTCGCCCTCCTTGAGGGGATTCAAAACGCTTCCGGCCACGGACGCGCTTCCCAAGACGGCGGCGATCCTCTCCGGCGTGACCGCGCCGGGCCGGAGCACCACCGGCTCCCCGCCCGTCAGGGACAGCACCGTCGATTCCAGACCCCAGTCGCAGGGGCCGCCGTCCAAAATCAGCGGAATTTTGCCGTTCATATCCTCAAAGACGTGCTGCGCCCGGGTGGGGCTGGGCTTGCCGGAAAGGTTGGCGCTGGGCGCGGCCACGGGGCAGCCCGCCGCGGCGATGAGCGCCCGCGCGCCCTCATGGCCGGGCATCCGCACGGCGACGGTGGAAAGCCCCGCCGTCACTTCGTCGGGGATGTGGGGCTTTTTCGGCAGCACCAGCGTCAGCGGCCCCGGCCAGAACGCCTCCATGAGCCGACGGGCCGCGTCGTTCAGGACGCAAAGCTCCCCCGCCTGCTCCTTTTCGCTCACGTGCAAAATGAGGGGGTTGTCCATGGGCCGGCCCTTGGCGGCAAAGATCTTCGCCACCGCCGCGCCGTCAAGACCGTTCGCGCCCAGACCGTATACCGTCTCCGTGGGG
>JAEYFO010000021.1 GCA_023402915.1 Bacillota bacterium
GTTTTTTGAAAGGGTTCGGGAAAACTTTTTTTCAAAAAAGTTTTCCCGACGTCTCCCCCCGTCCCCTCCCCACGCAAAAGCCCGCCTCTTTCGAAGCGGGCTTTTTTCGCGCCTATCCTCTTTCCCCGTCCAGCTCCTGCCGGATGCTTTCGGAGATCTCCCGGCAATACTGCTCTGCCGCGGCGATGTCCTCGTCCGTGAGGTACTCGGGCGTGCTGTGCGCCAGCGGGCAGCGGGCCACGGCCAGATGGTTGATCCGGCTGCACCAGCTCTCTTTTGTGCCGCCGCCAAAATACTTCGAGAAGCACTCCGCCCAGTAAAACCGGATGATGTTGTTCAGCTCCCCGATGCTCACCACGTTGAGCAGGCTCTCGTTGCCCTCGATCCTGTGGCCAAAGCGCCGGCGGTTGTTCTCCCGGTAGGTGTCCGCCTTTTCAAAATCCAAAAACCACGAATTGCCGTGCCGGGCGCGCAGCTCCTGCTCCCAGCCGCGGCCATAGAGCCGCTCCATCTCCCGCTCGACCACGACCCGCAGCAGCCGCTCCGTTTCGCTCAGCGCGTGCCACACGTCCACGTCCACCGCTTCCGTGCGCAAAAACTCCTCATAATGCAGGCAGATGCTGCGCGGCGGCTCCATGCTGTCGAGATACCCCATGGCAAAGAGGTTCTGCACGTCGTAGTCCTTCAGATCGTAGCGCGGGCCGACGAACACCTTCACCATGGCGTCAAAATTTCCCTCCTCGCGAAGGAGCCTGTCCAGATTTTCGTAGTAATCAAGGAACTGCTGGCAATGCGAAAGATAGAGCGTATCCACCGGCGTTTCGGGGTTTTCGCAAAGCAGCGCCCCCAGCGCCGACAGCAGAAACGGCGAGCAGCCGCCATAGTACTCCACCCGCTCCCGTTCCGAAGCGGACAGCACTGCGCCCGCCGCGGCCAGCCGCGCGCCGTATTCCGCCAGATCCTCCGCGTTGAAGCCGCGAAGATACATCTTGGAAAACGCGTCGCTGAGCGTGGAGCCGCCGTAAGCGTGGGACTCGATGAACGACAGGCTTCGCCGGGAAACGAGCACGGCGGCCAGATTGGTCTCACCCGACGTGGCCGTGGTGCGAAGCAGCTGATAATAGGCCGGGTCGTTTCCGAACACGTGGGGCGCGGCGTCAAATTCGTCGATGCACAGGATGGTCTTGTATTCCAGCGTGGAAAGCGTGCGGAAGATCGTCGTCACCGCCGAGCGCAGCGCGATATAGGGCACGGCCTTTCCTTCAAGGAAGGGAGTCAGCTTGGCGCGAAGCAGCGGATGCTCCACGCCGCAGCGGGTCAATTCCTCCGAAAGCTGGCAGAGCACGTCCGTCCAGAATTCGGAATAGTCGTGATAATCCCCCAGGCTGACCCGCACGAAGAGGATCCGCCTGCTCGAAAGCAGCTCCCGGTCGGCAAACGCCTGAAACACCAGCGAGGATTTCCCGATCCGGGGCAGGCCGCAAAGGGACACGCTGCTGCATTTTTGATTGTCCTGCATGAGGGCGCGCAGATGTCTGAGCGGTTCTTTTCGGCCGATGAACCGCTCGTCGCACACTTCGCCGCCCACCAAAAACGGAGTTTTCATGTCGTTTCTCCTTTCCACGGGCGGTCAAACCAGCAGCCATTCCTTGAACAGCCCCACTTTGATCCTGCAATACCGGCCCTCCGTGATCTCCACCACGTCGCGCTTTTCCAGCTGCTCGAGCAGCATGGCCTGCCGCTCCTCCGTCAGGGACGGGCAGCGCACCGCGCTGATGAGGCAGCGGTTCTCCCGGCCGCAGCACTGGGCGATGGCCCGAAGGAGCACCAGATTGTCGTCGCTGCGGGTCGTGTCGTCAAAGCAGCCCTCGTCGTTGTAGAGCGGGTCGAAATAGTCCTTTTTGAGCATGTTCACGCCCGAAAGCATGTTGGTATAGAGCAGCTCGTTCACGTCCGCGTCCGTGACGTAGTTCGAGCACTTTTCGTTGAGATAGCGCACCAGCCGGTCGCACAGGATCATGGTGTAATAGGCGCTGCCCGCCGTCAGCTCGAGGATGCGGCTCGTGGCGCCCTCCTTGTAGCGGCTCTCCATGGAGAACGTGTCCGGGTCGATCATCATGATGGGCTCTTCGATCAGGCGCAGGGCGTTTTCCTCCGTCAGGTAGGTGACGCGGTGCTTTTCCGTCGAGCCGAAGGTGTTGGGCACGGCGGCGATGAAATCGGGCATATAGTCCTGCCCGACCAGAATGCCCACCAGCCCCAGATCCTGAATGATGCCCTTCCAGAACTTCATGAAATCCACGCTCAGGATGCCCTGCTGGATCCACGAATACACGTAGGTGAACTCGTCGATGAGCAGGATCACGCTGTATTTCCCGGCGTTTTCGCCGCTGTCGAGCAGGCGGTTGAAGCGCGTGAAGAAGCGGTTGAACAGCAGCGTGTGGTTGGCCGCCGGGTCGAGCATTTCCTCCAGGGGAATGGCCAGCTCCGCCTCTTCCATGCGGGCGATCAGCTCCGGATGGCGCTCGTACAGCTCGTTTTGCAGGTTGTCAAAGAGGATATAGCAAAACGCCTGGAAGAACTTTTCGTCCATGAGCAGCCTGGACGCGCCGCTTGAGAGGTCGGCCATGGAGGAGATGTCGCCCATGTTGACCAAAATGGCGCGCTTGCGCGTTTCGATGCGCTTTCCCAGGTGATACAGCAGCGAGGATTTTCCCGTGCGCTTTTGTCCGTAAAGGATGATGGACTTGCTGCGAAGGGGCGTGTCGTCCTCGGAAAAGAGCATCTGGAAAATTTCGTTGATCTCCTTTTCGCGGCCGTAGAACATCCGGTAATTGGCCACCACGCCGCTTTCGATATACGGGGCGTAGGGGTTTTGGATGGGCTGGAACTTCTCCGCGTCCGAAAGGTTGATGGAGAAGGACTTTTCCAGCCGGAAGCTCTCCGTGCCCTCGCCGCTGCGGTATTCGCCCTCCGCCGCCACCAGCAGCGAAAACGCCTTGGCCTTCGCCAGCTCTTCGCCCAGCGCCAGCCGGAGGATATAGGTGTTGCTCTCGCCGCCCTTGATGTAGCGCTTTCGCAGCTCCACCGGCGCGGCCAGCGTATATTTGCTCTGATCGGGCAGGGAGAAGCAGAGGTTATCCGCCGCCTGCATCCCGGGCGCGTTTTTGAGGTTGATCTGCACGTCGATGGTGTCGCCGCCCGCGGCCAGCGCCAGATTTCCGCTCACAAGGCTCATCTCAAGCTCCGGCCGGTTGTTCTGATACAGCCCCCGAAGC
>JAEYFO010000209.1 GCA_023402915.1 Bacillota bacterium
CGACGGATTGATGCTGGGCATCTGCAACGGGTTCCAGGCGCTCATCAAGCTGGGGCTGGTGCCCTATGGCGACATCCGGCCCATGAAGGACGATTCTCCCACGCTGACGTTCAACACCATTGGCCGCCATATGTCCCGCATCGTCCGCACCCGGGTCACGTCGGTCAAGTCGCCGTGGCTGGCGCTGTGCGAGCCGGGCGAGCTGCATTCCGTGGCCATCTCCCATGGCGAGGGGCGGTTCATCGCGCCGAAGGAAGAGCTGGAACGGCTCTTTGCCGCCGGTCAGGTGGCGACGCAGTACGTCGATTCTTCCGGCGCGCCCACGATGAACATCGAAGCCAATCCCAACGGCGCGCTGTGCGCGGTGGAGGGGATCACCAGCCCGGACGGCCGCGTCCTTGGCAAGATGGGACACAGCGAGCGCTGGACGAACGGCCTGTATGTCAACGTGCCCGGCCGGTACGATCAGAAGATCTTCGAATCGGGCGTGCGCTATTTCCGCTGAGCGGCAGCGGCGGCAACCAGCCCTCTGCGGCTTTTTGGAACGGGTGTTGATGAAGTTTTGAGAAGGCTTCAAAAGATTCCCGCGAAGTTCCAAAAGTTTTTCCCAAAAAACAAACCGGCACATCTTCCGTCTTTCAGGGAGATGCGCCGGTTTTTCTGTTTTGGAAAAGCGTTTTGAAAAGCGCCTACTCCAGCCCCAAAGCGGCGGGATTGACGTAGAGCAGGAAGTCCTCGTAGGTAAGCTTGTCGGTGTCGTAAAGGTAGCGGCTGCCGGAAGCGCTTTCGTAGAGCAGGCAAACGCCGTGGTTCCGCATGGTATTGCCGCCCGAAAGCGCGGTGTACCACAGCGTCAGCGTCGAGCCGTCGCCGAAGTCGAGCAGGATGCGCTCCCCCTCCGGCGGTTTTCCGCGCTCCTTTCCCCGCCCGGCCAGGGTGATCTTGTTGAAGAGCTTTGTGCCGGTGTCGCCGTTGACGAACCGGGTGTCCCCTGCGGCCTGCGCCGTCAGGCAGTGGTGCGTCCGGCCGTAATAAAAGCTGTCGGACAGGTCGCTCACATAGCTCCAGAACCGCCGCTGCGCCACGACGGAATGGGCCGCAAAGCCCACCGCAAAGCCCAGCAGGAGCAGGCAGGCCAGCACTGCCGCGATCAGGGCGGGACTGCGCCGCTTTTCGCGCTTTTGCGGGGATCGAACGGAATCGTACAGTTCGCTCATGAAACAAAACCCTTCTTTTGGCGTTTTGCACTATCATACCCGTCCGGCGGAAATTTTGCAACCGCTGCCCGGAGAGGAGAGGGGCGGCGATGCTTTTTTGAATCCTTCCCAAAACAAAAAACCGGGAAGCCGTGTGCAGGGGGCTTCCCGGAAAACTCTTTTTTCGGACGGAGCGGAAGGGGTGTTTTGTGGAAGGGGAAGAAGAGGAAGAAGCTGCTCTGTCCGTCAAAAGCGAAGGAGCTTCGGCAGGAGGAGCGGTTCGGCCTCTCCTGTCTACGGTGATAAGATACCACAGCACTGTGGCGGCATTGTGGCAAGGAGCGGGCAACTTCATGGATTTTGCTGAAAAACAGCTGTATCCCTCAGGGAACCGGCACATAGCGCAGCTCCCGCAGGCCGGTCTGTTCGTCCAGCAGAACGGATTCCCCCGACCAGGCGAAGCCCCGCTTTTCATAGAAACGGCGCGCCCGCTCGTTGGCGTTCAAAACGCCCAGCCACGGAGCTTTTCCGAGGACGGACAGCCGCTTTTTCGAAAAGGCCAGCAGAGCGCTGCCCACGCCCTGATCCCAGCGGGAAGGAAGGACGTACAGCGAGGAGATTTCGCCGCTCTTTGGATCGACGACCACCACGCCTGCGGGCGAATCGCCGAAAAACGCGCCGTAAAGCTCTTTTCCTGCGGACAGTTCACCTTGGAAAAAGGCCGTCTGCCGCTCCGGGGTGTGCAGCGCCAGAAACTCCGGCGTCACGAGGGCGCGGTGCGCTTCCTGCCAGGCGGCGGAATGGACGGCGCCCGCCATCCAAAGGAGCGCTTCGTCCTCCGGAAGGATGCGGCGGAAATATGGACGGGCGGATGCGGTGGAAAGGGGTGTGGAAACCATTGGAACGATCCTCCGGGTCGAAGTTTGAAAAGGTTGAAACGGTTCGGAAAAACAGGGCGGAAAAGCGAATGGCGAAACGCCGGAAGCAGCCGGAAAGCGGCGCGGGCCGGGAGCTTTTGGCGCATAGACAAAACCGCCGGGGCGCGAAAGGATGCTCCGGCGATTTTTGAAAGAAGGAAGGGCGGTTTCAAAGCGCGAAAGAGAACGGCAGAAGAAACAGCCCTTCGCAGCAGCCAAAGCGCGGCGGGCCTTTTCCTTACACCGGCAGGGCTTCCGCCTCCGCCAGCCACAGCGCGGCGCAGCCGTCCGACGGCATCCGCCAGTCGCCCCGGGGCGAGAGCGTCACCGTGCCCACCTTCGGGCCGTCCGGCAGGCAGGAGCGCTTGAACTGCTGGGCGAAGAAGCGGCGCAGGAACGTGCAGAGCCACCGCTTGATGACCGCCGGCTCATACGTGCCGGAGAAGGCCAGCTTGGCCAGCCGGAAGATTTTTTCCGGCGGGAAGCCGCAGCGCAGGAAGTAATACAGGAAGAAGTCGTGCAGCTCGTAGGGGCCGACCAGCTCTTCGGTCTTTTGGGCGATCTCGCCGTCCTTGGGCGGCAAAAGCTCCGGGCTGACCGGCGTGGCCAAAACGTCTCTGAGCACGGAAGCGAGCGGCTCCGGCGCGCGGGCGGCTTCGTAGGCCGTCAGATGGCGCACCAGCGTCTTGGGGATGGAGGCGTTCACGCCGTACATGGACATGTGGTCGCCGTTATAGGTCGCCCAGCCCAGCGCCAGTTCGGACAGGTCGCCCGTGCCGATGACCAGACCGCCCTTTTGGTTAGCCAGATCCATCAGCACCTGCGTGCGCTCCCGCGCCTGCGAATTTTCAAACGTCACGTCCAGCACTTCGGGGTTTTGGCCGATGTCCTTGAAATGCTGGAGCACGGCGTCCTTGATGACCACCTCGCGGAACGAGCAGCCGTAGGCCCCGGCCAGCAGCTCGGCGTTGCTGCGGGTGCGCTTCGTCGTGCCGAAGCAGGGCATGGTCACGGCCAGAATACCCTTTCGGTCAAGGCCCAGCGCGTCAAAGGCGTGGACGGTCACGATGAGCGCCAGCGTGGAGTCCAGCCCGCCGGAAAGGCCGACGACAGCGGTTTTTGCGCCGGTGTGGCGAAGGCGCGTCACCAGCCCCTGCGCCTGTAAGGTGAGGATCTCTTCGCAGCGGGCGGAAAGGGCGGCGCGGTCGGACGGCACAAAGGGCGTGGGGGAGAAGGTGCGGTCAAGGGCCGTCTCCCGAAGGGGCAGATGGAAGGACACCGTGGGAATTTCGGTTTTGGCCTGCGGGAAGGTGTTGATCCGGCGGCGCTCCGCGTCCATGCGGGAAACGTCCACGTCCGCCAGCGTCAGGCCGGGCGCAAACAGGGGGGATTCCCCAAGGAGCGCGCCGTTTTCCGCAATGAGGTCGTGCCCGGCAAAGACCATGTCCGTGCTCGATTCTCCCGCGCCCGCGTCGGCATACAGATAGGCGGCCATCAGCCGGGCGGACTGGCTCTTGACCAGTTCGCGGCGGTAAGCGCTCTTGCCGATGACTTCGTCGCTGGCGGAAAGGTTCAAAAGCACCGTCGCGCCCGCAAGCGCCAGCTCCACCGACGGCGGCGCAGGCACCCAGAGATCCTCGCAGATCTCCACACCCAGCCGGAAAGCGGGCAGCTCCTCGCAGCAAAACAGCAGCCGTCCAAAGGGGACGGTCCTTCCGCACAGCGCGATTTCTTCCGTGCCGCCCGTCCAGGGAGTGAAGTGCCGCAATTCATAAAATTCGGAATAATTCGGAATGTTCTCCTTGGGAACAACGCCCAGAATTTCGCCCCGCAGGCAGATGGCCGCCGCGTTGTACAGGGCGCTGCCCCTGCGCACGGGCAGGCCGGCGGCAAAGACGATATCCAGGTCTTTTGTTTCGAGCAGGATGGAAGAAAGCGCTTCTTCCGCCCGGTCGAGCAGCAGCTTTTGCAAAAACAGATCGCCGCAGGTGTATCCCGTCAGGCAAAGCTCGGGGAACACCGCGAGGGACGCGCCTTTTTCGGCGGCTTCCCGCACGAGCGCGGCGATGCGCGCGGCGTTATGGCCGCAGTCCGCCACCTTCAAAACGGGCGTGGCGCAGGCGACTTTGACAAAACCGTCAATCATGGATCATACCTCCCTGGATCAAAGGGGCGTTTTGGCGGGCGTGCCGGGTTTTCGGGGATAAGCCGGGGGCGTTTTGGCCGTTTTTTCGATGCGGGCAATGCGCCGTTCGCCCCACGGAAGGGAAAGGGTCTCGACGCGCTCTACGCGGCTGTTCAAAAGCGTGAGCGCCCGTTTGGCCTGCGAAAGCTCTTCTGAAAGGGCAGGCCCCTTGAAGCACACCGACGCGCCGCCCACTTTGGCAAAGGGCAGCGTCAGCTCCAGCAGCACCGGCGCGGGAGCCACGGCGCGGGAGAGCACTGCGTCAAATCCGGCGCGAAGGTGGCTCATCCGGCCGCCCTCTTCCGCCCGGGCGTGGATGGTTTTCGCCTTGAGGGAAAGCTCTGAGAGCACCGCGTCGAGAAATTTCAGCCGCTTTGCCAGAGAATCAAGCAGCGTCATGTCCAGATCGGGCCGGGCAATGAGCAGCGGCACGCCGGGAAAGCCCGCGCCCGTGCCCACGTCGATGCAGCGCGCGCCCTCGGGGATCATGCCGAAGGCCAGCGGCAAAAGAGAATCGGCAAAGTGCTTTTGCGCCACCTCGACAGGGTCGGTGATGGCGGTCAGGTTCATGCGCCCGTTCCAGTCCACCAGCAGCTCATAATACGCGTCGAACGCGGCGTATTGCGCGTCGGTCAGCGTCAGCGAAAGGGGGACAAGCGCTTCGCGCAGGGCGTCGGTCAACTGGCTCAAGATCGTTCCTCCTGTTCTCTGCGGCGCTTGTCGAGCGCGACGAGCAGCACGGCGATGTCCGCCGGGGAAACGCCGCTGATGCGCGACGCCTGCCCGATGTTCACGGGGCGTTGGGCGCTAAGCTTCTGCCGCGCTTCGATGCGGATGCCGGGCAGCGCCGCATAGTCGATGTCGTCGGGGAGCCGGCGGCTTTCCAGCTGCTTGAACTGCTCCACCTCGGCGATCTGTTTTTGAATATAGCCCTCGTAGCGGGCCTCGATCTCCACCTGCTCGCGCACGTCGCGGGGCAGTTCCTGCGGCTGCGGGTCGCAAAGCGCCAGATCGGCGTAGGAAATGCCGCTGCGCTTGAGCAGGTCGTAGAGCCGGGGCGTTTTCTGGGGCACAGGTTCGCCGCGGGCGGTGAGAAGCGCCGCAAAGCCTTCCCGCAGCGCCGTGGTGCTTTTCAGGCGGGCCAGTTCTTTTTCCACGCCCTCTTTTTTGCGCAGCATTTTTTCGTGGCGTTCCCGGCTGGCCAGCCCCGCCCGGTAGCCGTATTCCGTCAGGCGCAGGTCGGCGTTGTCCTGCCGGAGGAGCAGCCGGTATTCGGCGCGGCTGGTCATCATGCGATAGGGCTCGTTCGTGCCTTTGGTGACCAGATCGTCGATGAGCACGCCGATATAGCCCTCCGACCGGTCGAGCACGAGCGGTTCTTTTCCGCGAAGGAGCAGGCTGGCGTTCAGCCCGGCCATGAGCCCCTGCGCCGCCGCCTCCTCGTAGCCGCTGGTGCCGTTGATCTGTCCGGCAAAGAACAGCCCGCCCACGGATCTGGCTTCCAAAGAGAGCTTCAGGCAGGTGGAATCGATGCAGTCGTATTCGATGGCGTAGGCCGAGCGCATCACTTCGACGTGCTCCATGCCCCTGATCGTGCGGAGCATCTGCTCCTGAATGTCCTCCGGCAGCGAGGTGGAAAGCCCCTGCACATACACTTCATCCGTGGAAAGCCCTTCCGGCTCAAGGAAGAGCTGATGCTGCTTCTTTTCGGCAAAGCGGACGACCTTGTCCTCGATGGAGGGGCAATAGCGCGCGCCGGTGCCGTGGATCGCGCCGCTGTACATGGGCGCGCGGTGCAGATTGGCGCGGATGAGCGTATGGGTCTGCTCGTTGGTATAGGTCAGATAGCAGGGGGACTGCTCCCGCTCGATGTCCCCGCTCAAAAACGAGAACGGCACGATGGGATCGTCGCCGTACTGCGGCTCCATTTGGGAAAAATCCAGCGAGCGGCGGTTGACGCGGGCGGGCGTGCCCGTTTTGAAGCGGCGCAGCGCAAAGCCCAGTTCTTCGAGCGCGGCGGAAAGGTGGTTCGACGGCCACAGGCCGCTGGGCCCCTGATGAAAGCTGGCTTCGCCGATGATGATGCGGCTCTTGAGATACACCCCCGTGGCCACGACGATGGCGCGCACCCGGTAGCGTGCGCCCGTGGCGGTCACGATGGCCGAGACCGCGCCGTTTTCCGTCTCGATGCGGACGCATTCGCCCTGCCGGAGGAAGAGGTTTTCCTGCTGCTCCAAGGCGCGCTTCATCCGCTCGTGATAGCGGCGCTTGTCCGCCTGCGCGCGGGAGCTGTGGACGGCCGGCCCCTTGCCGGTGTTGAGCATTTTCATCTGGAGGAACGTCTCGTCCGCCGCCCGGCCCATTTCGCCGCCGAGCGCGTCCAGCTCCCGGACGAGATGCCCCTTGCTGGTGCCGCCGATGGCCGGATTGCAGGCCATGAGCGCCACGCTGTCGAGGTTCATCGTCAGGCAGAGGGTCTTTTGCCCCGTGCGCGCAAGAGCGAGCGCCGCCTCGCATCCGGCGTGCCCCGCGCCGATGACGGCAGCGTCAAAGCTGCCCGCTTCATAAATCTCCATGCTGTGCCTTCCCCTCAGAAAAGTCAAAAGTCAAAAAGCAAAAAGCCAAATGGTAAAAAGAAAAACGGAAAAACGAAAAATGGAACACGCGCGGAAAACAGGGCGGCAGCGCCCGCTTCCCGCCGCGGAAAAAACCCTTTGAAAACCGGTGAAAAAGCGCCGCAAAAACAAACACTTCCCCAGTTTCTTCCCCATTATACTACCAA
>JAEYFO010000334.1 GCA_023402915.1 Bacillota bacterium
GGGCAGCGCGCCCCCTTCCCACAGCGGGCGCTCGTATTCCGTCAGCAAAAACAGCCGCTCCCGCTCCTTTTCCGCCCGGCGAAGGGCGGCTTCCGTGGGCTTTTTCTGCGTTTTTGCTTCGCCGCTCATGGCTTTTTCGCTCCGTCCACCGCGCCGGTTTCTCTCTTTTCGGGCTGCGGCGTTTCTTTGGCCTGTTCTTCGGTTTTGGGCGGAAGTTCCAGGGTGATGCGGCCGATCTTGCCGCTGCGGAACTCTTCCAGAACCACCCGCGCCGCCCGCTCCGTATCGTACACGCCGCCGGGCAGGATGAAGCCGCGGCTGGCGCACACGCCGTCCAGCAGCGCGCCCGGATCGCCCTCCGGGGCGGGGGCGAGTTTTTTGTAGCGTTCGGCCAGCCCCCTGGGGCAGCGGGCCGAAAGGGTGCGCAGCAGCTCGCCCGCCAGCTCCTCGCCGTCCATGATCTCATCGCGGATGGAGCCGAGGAACGCCAGATTCTTCGCCGCCTGCTGATCCTCCAGCTTCGGCCAGAGCATGCCGGGCGTGTCCATCAGCTCGAGCAGGGGCGAAATTTTGACCCACTGCTTGCCCTTCGTCACGCCGGGGCGGTTGCCGGTGACGGCGGCCGTGCTGCCGGACAGCTTGTTGATAAACGTGGATTTTCCCACGTTCGGGATGCCGACGATCATGACGCGCACGGTCTTTCGCACGCCCTTTTGCTTGAGCCGCTCCACTTTTTCGCGCGCCGCCTCTTCGATGAGGGAAAGGGCTTTTTTCTTGCCGCCCGATTCCGTCGCCACCATTTCAAGGGCCTTGACGCCCTTTTTGCGGTAAAATTCCACCCAGCGCTTCGTGGCGGCCGGATCGGCCAGATCGCACTTGTTGAGCAGGAGCGCCCGGGATTTCTGGGCGAACAAATCGTCAAAATCCGGATTGCGCGAGGCCTCCGGCGCGCGGGCGTCCACCAGCTCGATCACCACGTCGATGAGCCTGAGGTTTTCGGCCATCATGCGGCGCGCCTTGGTCATGTGTCCCGGATACCACTGAATCTGCATGAAAATCGGTTTCCTCCGTTTTGGTTTGTGTCGCTTGTTTCGTTTTATTATAGCAAAAAGGAAGGGGATTTCCAAACCCTTCGGGGCGGAAAAGGGAAGTTCCGAAAAAATGCCCGCCTGCCCGGCATGTTGGGGGTCATAAAAACACCGGCGCAGAGACTCTCCGCGCCGGCATATTTGGCCGGGAATTTGATGGACAGCGGCGAAAGACCGCCGCTTTTTCCGTTTTTTTCTTTAAGAAGCCGCCTGCTCCAGCGCCGCGTTGACCGCATCGATGATGCCCTCCGAGGTGAGCGTTGCGCCCGCCACAGCGTCCACGTCTGCGCTCTGCGCCGCAAGGATCGCGCCGGGCAGCTGTTCCAGCGCCGGATCGGCAACGCCCTCCGTCTCCTGCTGCTCGACGACGCTCACGCCGATGATCCTGCTTTCGTCCACGGTCACCTCCACCTTGATGGGGCCGTTTTTGCCCGTGCCCTCGCCGGTATAGGTGCCGGGCATATAGCCCGTGCTTTCTTCCACAGGCTCTTCCTCCACGGGAATGGTCTCGCTGTCCGGCTCTTCGGGAATGCCGTCGTCCGCCTGGATGTCGCTGGCGTCGATCACTTCTGTGGGAACGGCCGTGGCCGCGTCGGAAGAGGCGCTCGGCTCCGCATCGGCGGGTTTTGCCGCGCAGCCGGCAGCCGCAAGGGCCAGCGCCGCGCAGACGCTCAGCGCGCCCATGGTCTTCCACAGTCTGTTTTTCATGAATCGCAATTCCTCCTTTTGGGGTTTGACACAGCGCCGCAGCGCTCTGTAATGCTTATTGTATCAACTCCTCGAAGGGGATTCAAAAGACAAACTGTAAAGATTTTTTGACGGAATTGTGCGTTCTATCCAAAACAAACCTGAAATTCTCCGCCGCGTCCCCGGCCAGCAGGCTCTCGGGCGCATGGCCCTGCTTTTCCCACGCGCAGGCGGAAAGCCCCAGCAAAAGCGCGCCGCAGCAGGCCGCTTCAAAGGGCATCAGCCCCTGGGCGAGCATGGCGAGGATCGCGCCGGTGAGCACGTCGCCGCTGCCGCCCTTGGCAAGCCCGGACGTGCCGATGGTCTGAAATGCCGTCCGCCCGTCCGGCGCGGCGATGACGCTGGTCGTCCCCTTCAAAAGGACGATGCAGCCCCATTTTTTGGAAAGGGCGCGGGCGGCAGAAACGGGAGCGGCCACAATGTCCGCCGTGCTCCGGCCGCAGAGCCGGGCCATTTCCCCGGGATGGGGCGTGAGGATATGGGTTTCCCTCAACAGGGACTGGGCTTCCGCGTCCTTGGACAGGATCGTCAGCCCATCCGCGTCGATCACCGCGGGCAGGCCGCTTTGCAGCAGCGCCAGCAGCGCTTCCTTCGCCCCTTCTCCCCTGCCCACGCCCGGGCCGAACGCCGCGCAGTCCCGGGAGCGCAGCAGCTCTTCGATCACCGGAGCGGCCTGCGGCGAAATGCCCCGCTCCTCCTGCTCGAGCGCGACGCTCATGGCCTCGGGAAGCGCGCTCCACAGCGCGGGGGCAATGCCTCTGGGCAGCGCCACGGTCAACAGGCCCGTTCCCGCCCGCAGCGCCGACCGGGCGCACAGGATGGCCGCGCCGGAAAAGCCTTCGCTCCCGGCGATGAGCAGCGCCCGGCCGAAATCGCCCTTGTGGCAGTCCTCCGGACGCTTCGGCAGCAGGGAAAACAGATCGTCGCTCTGGAGCCAGCGGGAAAACACCACGCCCTCCGGCGGCTGATAGTCCCGGCAAAGGGAAATGGGCGCGATGCGCACCTCGCCGCACTTCGCCCGGCCCGGCTCAAGGAGATGTCCCGGCTTGACGCACTGGAACGTCACCGTCACATCCGCCTGCACCGCCGCGCCCGGACAGCGCCCCGTGCTTCCGTCCACGCCGGACGGAAGATCGACCGCGTACACCGGCGCGTCCAGCTCGTTGACCAGGCCGATCAGCGCCCGGAACAGTCCCTCCGGCGCGCGGGAAAAGCCGATGCCCAGCAGCCCGTCCACCACGGCGGAGATCTGCCCCAATGCCGAGCGGGCTTCGGGCAGCTCTTCTTCCTCCACCAAACAGACCGGGCAAATGCCGCTTTGCTCCATGGCCTCCCGCGCAGAGCGCGCGTCGCCGCGCACCTCCGCCAACGAAGCGACGCACCACACCACCGGGACCCGCCCCGCCATGGCCAGATGGCGCGCCGCAACGTAGCCGTCGCCGCCGTTGTTTCCGCTGCCGCACACGATCAGCACGCGCCCGCCCTCCGGCACCCGCTCCATGACGGCCTGTGCCACAGCCAGCCCGGCTGTCTCCATCAGGATCCGCCCTTCGACGCGCTGCTGCTCCATGATCCAGCGTTCCAGCTCCCGCATCTGCTCGGGATACAATACTGTCTTTGACATGGCGCTCCCTTTCCGGCGGCCTGCGTCCGCCCCCGTTTTGGTTTTTCTTTTTGCTTAATCCTCCAAAATGACCTGCGCCGCCGCAATGCCGCCGCTATGGGTGATGGACACGAACGCCCGGCGCGCGCCCAGCGCTTCAAAAGCGCTTTTGGCTTTTCCGGAAAACGTCAAGACCGGCTGCCCGCTTTCGGTTTTCGTCACTTCCACTTCCGTCAGCCGGACCGGGCCGATGCCCGTGCCCAGCGCCTTGAGCGCCGCTTCCTTCGCCGCCCAAAAGCCGGCGGCCGATTCGGCGGGCGCGCGTTTTTTTTGAAGCAAAGCCCGTTCCGCTTCCGTAAAGACCCGCGCGCAAAAGTGCTCTTTGGAAATGGCCCGCTCCATGCGCGCCACTTCCACCAGATCGAGCCCCACGCCCCGGATCACGGCTGCGCTCCTTCCACCGGGCGGAGGGACACGTCGCCCGACGCGATGCGAAGGAGCGACCCGTCGTCTTTTCGAAGAAGGATCATGCCCAGATCGTCAAAGGCTTCGGCCACGCCCTCTTCCGTGCCGTCCACGCCCAGAATACGCACCCGCTTTCCGAGGGTGAGGGAACGGCTTTCGTATTGCTTCATGATTTCGGAAAATCCGCCCAGTTCCATTTGAAGAAGCAGCGGCTCGAGCGCGTCAAACAGCGCCGCCGCCAGTTCGCTGCGCTCGACGGCAGCCCCTTCGTCCGCCAGCGACGTGGCAAGGGGCTGCACCTCCGGCGGGAAGTCGGTGTGCG
Organism: Bacillota bacterium; assembly: GCA_023402915.1. Classification (GTDB taxonomy): domain Bacteria; phylum Bacillota; class Clostridia; order Christensenellales; family CALWSW01; genus JAEYFO01. Next base: position 4,226 of record JAEYFO010000334.1, read on the forward strand.
CCACGTTGATCCCGATGCCCAGCACGGCGAATTCCAGCCGCTCCGCGTCGGCGCTCAGCTCCGTCAAAATGCCGCAGAGCTTTTTCCCGCCAAGGAGCAGGTCGTTGGGCCATTTGATGCCCGGCTGCAAGCCCGTCGTCCGCTCAATGGCTTCACGGACCGCAAGGGCGGCGCAGAGGGTCAGCCGCGGCACTTTTTCCGTGGCCAGATGGGGCCGCAGCACGATGGAGCAATACAGCCCGCCCTCGGAAGAGGCCCAGCTTCTGCCCCGCCGTCCCCTGCCCGCGCTCTGCCTCTTTGCAAGAACGGTGCTGCCGTGGGGAGCGCCCTGCCGCGCCCATTCCTTCGCCGCCCGGTTCGTCGAGTCCACCTCGTCCAGAATGCGAAGATTTTGTCCGATCTCACTGGTATGCAGC
>JAEYFO010000344.1 GCA_023402915.1 Bacillota bacterium
GCGCTATCCTGCTGTGAATTCCATTCTTCCCGCTGCGCCCTGCTCAGCAGATCGATCCTCTCCGCCAGCACGCAAAGCGTTTCTTCCAGAGAAACGCCCTGCGCGCCGCGCGCCCCGTCATTGAGCACGCCGTCCAGCCGGTCCAGATAGCTCTGCACCGCCTCGGCCTTTTCCCGCCCGGCGTCCGTCAGCACGATCTGATAGGACCGGCGGGACTCCGGCGTTTTCCGCCGGCAGAGCAGGCCGTTTTCCTCCAGGCGGTCCAGCGCCCGGGACATGGTGGTCGTGTCGATGTTGCAGCGATCCGCCAGCTCCCGCTGGGTCAGATGATCCTCCCTGCGCAGCTGCGCCAGGATCGTTCCCTGCCCCTGTCCGGTCGCAAGGCCGATGCGCTGGGCGTTCTGGTGATAATACCGCCGCTGGGCGGCAAAGACCCTTCGCAGCGCTTCGCGCAGGCTGTCGTTTTTGTCGTTTGTCATGGCGGTCCCTCCTGTCAATCCAATTCCGTTGCGCCCGTATAGAGCTGATAATACCGTCCTTTTTGCCGCAGCAGCTCCTCATGGTCGCCCCGCTCGATCACTTTTCCCTTTTCCAGCACCAAAATGGCGCGGGCGTTGCGCACGGTCGAAAGCCTGTGAGCGATGACGAACACCGTCCGGTCTTTCATGAGCGCGTCCATACCCTTTTCGATGAGCTTTTCCGTCCGGGTGTCGATGGAGCTGGTCGCTTCGTCCAAAATGAGCACCGGCGGGCGGGAAATGGCTGCCCGCGCGATGGAAAGCAGCTGCCGCTGCCCCTGCGAAAGGTTGGCCCCGTCGCTTTCGAGCATGGTCTGATACCCCTCGGGCAAACGGCGGATGAACGAATGGGCGTTGGCGATCTTCGCCGCCTGCACCACCTCTTCGTCCGTCGCGTCCAGCCGTCCGTAGCGGATATTGTCGGCGATGGTGCCCGTAAAAAGATGGGTGTCCTGAATGACCATGGAGAGCGAGCGGCGCAGGTCGTCCTTTTTGATGGAGCGGATGTCGATGCCGTCATAGGTGATCGTGCCGCCGTCGATCTCGTAAAAGCGGTTGATGAGGTTGATGATGGTGGTTTTTCCCGCGCCCGTGGAGCCGACGAAGGCGATCTTCTGCCCCGGATGGGCATACAGGCTGACACCCGAAAGGATCTTCTTTTCCGGCGTATAGCCAAAGACCACGTCGCGAAAGCGCACGTCGCCAAGGAAGGGAACGAGCTTTTCTTTCCCCCGTCCGTCCGGCACTTTCCAGGCAAAGGAGCCCGTCTCTTCCGCACATTCCTTCAGCGCGCCGCTTTCGTCCGTTTTCACGCTGCAAAGTCTTACCGTTCCTTTGTCCAGCTCCGGCTGCTGCTCCATCACTTCAAAAATGCGCTCCGCGCCGGAAAGGGCCGAAAGGATGAAATTGACCTGCTGGGTGAACTGGTTCATGGGCTGCCCCGTCTGGCGGACGAGCACCAGATAGGCCGCCAGCGACCCCAGATCCATCCACCCCCGGATGGCGAACAGGCCGCCCACGCAGGCGGAAACCGCATAGTTAAAATAGGAAAGGCTGACGATGGCCGGGATCATCATGCTTGAATAGGTCAGCGCCGCCGTGCCCGCTTTTCGCAGCTCCTCCGTCCGCCGGCAGAACTCTTCATAATCCTCCGCCTCGTGGTTGAATACCTTTTCCACCTTCTGCCCGGCGACCATCTCCTCCACAAAGCCGTTGACCCGGCCAAGCGCCGCCTGCTGCCGGTCAAAATAGCGGCGGCTGCGCCTGCCGTTGAAGCGGATAAACAGCGCCATCAGCACCAGAAACGCCATCACGATCAGCGACAGCCGAAAGCTGAGCGCCATGAGCATCACGACCGTGCCCACCAGGATCACGCCGCTTTGGATCAGCAGGGCAAAGCTGCTGTTGAGCGCCTCGGTGATGGTATCCACGTCGTTGGTGAAGCAGCTCATCACTTCGCCGTGGGTCCGCCCGTCAAAAAACCGCAGCGGCAGCGTCTCGATGTGCTCAAACAGATCCCGGCGAATTTCGCTGACCACCTTCTGCGCCGTGCGCGCCATGATCTGGTTGTAGCCGAAATTGGCCAGCACGCCGCAAAGATACATGCCCCCCATGGCCAGCACCGCGCTCCACAGCCCGGAAAGGTTGCCGGGCAGGATATAGCTGTTGATGATGGGCTTGAAAAGATACGTTCCGGTGATGTTGGCAAGGGCGCTCACCGTCACGAGCACCATCACCGCCGTCAGCGCCAGCTTGTGGCCGCCCAGATAGCGAAAGAGCTTTTTCAGGGCGGCTTTTGTGTTTTTCGGCCGCTTGAAACTGGTCGTCCGCGCCATTACAGAGCCACCCCTTCCTGCTGGGAATGATAGATTTCCTGATAGATCCTGTTCGTGCGAAGCAGGCTTTCATGTGTGCCGACGGCTTCGACCTTCCCGTCCTCCAGCAGAATGATCTGATCCGCCTCCATGACGGACAGGATGCGCTGGGCGATGATGAGCTTTGTCGTGCCGGGCAGCGCGTGGGAAAGCCCCTCGCGGATCTTCCGTTCCGTGGCGGTGTCCACGGCGCTGGTGGAATCGTCCAGAATGAGCACTTTCGGGCGCTTCAAAATGGCCCGCGCCAGACAGAGCCGCTGCTTCTGCCCGCCGGAAACGTTCACGCCGCCCTGCCCCAGCTCGGTGTCATAGCCCCTTTCCAACCGCCCGATGAACTCGTCCGCGCAGGCGATGCGGCAGGCCTGTTCGATCTCCTCGTCCGTGGCGTCCGCCTTGCCCCAGCGGAGATTGTCCCGGATCGTACCGCTGAAGAGCGTGTTTTTCTGAAGCACCATGGCGATGGCGTCGCGAAGGTGCTCGAGCGGATATTCCCACACCGGCCGCTCGTCCACATAGACCGTGCCTTCCGTCGCTTCATACAGCCGGGGAATGAGCTGCACCAGCGTGGTCTTGGCCGCGCCGGTCTGGCCGATGATGGCCACGGTCTGCCCCGGCTCGATGAAAAACGACACGTCCGAAAGCACGTCCTCCTGCGCACCGGCCTTGTAGCGGAACGTCACGTGGTCAAAGCGGATCGCGCCCCGCTCCACGGCAACGTCCTTCGCCCGGTCCTCGCGGATCTCCGGCTGCTCGTCAAGCACTTCCGTGATGCGCTTTGCGGAAGCCATGGCCCGCGTCAGCATCAAAAACACGCCCGAGAGCATCATGAGGGAATTGAGCACCTGCAGCACATAGCTCAAAAAGCCCGTCAGCTCGCCCACCTTCATGCTGCCCGTCTGGATCAGCCCGCCGCCGAACCACAGCAGGCAAAGGATCGTCGCATACATGACCAGCTGCAAAGCGGGCATATTCAGCGTGGAAATGCGAAACGCCCGGGTCGACACGCCGCAGAGCTCCCCGTTGACGGACGAAAACTTCTGATCTTCGTAATCGCCGCGCACATACGCCTTGACCACCCGGATGGCCGTGAGGTTTTCCTGCACGATGCGGTTGACCTTATCAAGAGCGGTCTGCATTTTTCCATACATGGGGCGCACCCGCCGGATGATCTGCCAAAGCAGCACGGAAAGCACGACCGCCGCCACGAGAAACACCGTCGTGAGCTGGGCGTTGAGCCGGAAGGAAAACAGCAGCGCCGACACCATCATGACGGGAGAGCGAAACGCCGGACGCAAGCCGGTGGCCACGGCGTTGTGCACCGCCGTCACGTCGTTCGTCAGGCGGGTCACCAGAGAGGACGTTTGGAAATGGTCGGTGTTGGCAAAGGAAAAGCTTTGGATCTTTTTGTATTCCGCCTTGCGCAGCTCCGCGCCCAGTCCGTGCCCCAAAACCGCCGAAAACCGGGCGCTTCCCACGCCCAGCGCCATCGACACCAGCGCGCAGCCCACCATGACGCCGCCCTGCCGCAGCAGATAGGCCGCGTCGCCGCCGGCCACGCCCACGTCCACCATGTCCGCCATGATCATGGGGATAATCAGTTCAAACAGCGTCTCCGCCACAATGCACAGGATCGCCAAAATGCCATAGGTTCGATAGGGCTTTGCATACGCCACAAGTCTTTTGAGCATCTCCGGACCGTCCATCCTTTTTCTTCCGCCCTGTTTGAAAAAGAAGCCCTCTTCAAACCGGCGGAGCTTTCAAACTTCAATCTTAAAACTGTTGCTTGCGCAATTATTGTAAAATTCTTCGCCGCGCTTGTCAACCGGGCGTTTCCTCGCCCTGCGCCGCTTTTTCGCCCACCCGGACGCGGATGAGCACGTGATACACCACCCGCTCCGGCTCAAATTCCGACACGACGACCCAGCCGCTGGAATTGTGCAGAATTTCCAGATCGCTTTTTTGAACGTAGTCCAGAAGCGGCGCGAGGTCTTTGGGCGAAAGAGCGAAGAGATTTTCTGTTTTGAGAAAAATCCGCACGCTGCGCCCGCCGGGGACGCGCTCCGCAGGCGGCTCCGTCGGCAGGCCGCAATACTTTTGCCACTGCTCGATGATCCCAAGGCCCACCTGCGTGTGATACGGCTCCGTCCGCCCCGCTTCCTGCAATTCCTCTTTGGGAATTTTGACCGTCAGATAGGTATAGGGCGTGCAGGCCGTCCAGCGCTCGATGAGCGCTTCGGGCGGAAGGTCCTTCACCGCGCCGAGAAAATACAGCCCGTAAAACGGCTGATTCCAGCAGATTTCCTCCGTCACGCCCTCCTTTTCGAGCATCATTTTCAAATATTCTCGAACCCCCTTTCGGTGTTCGAGCGCCGCCTGCATCCGCTCGATCTGCTGCGAAAGCTCTTCGTCGCTCTTTTCGAGCCATTCGTACTGTTCCCGCGCGGACAGGCCGCCCACCACCTCCTGCACGCCCGAAAGCGGCATGTCAAGGCTCCTGTAGCGCTTGATGGACAGCGTGCGCACTGCGTCCTCCTGGCTGTAATAATAGTAGCCGTTCTGTTCGTCCTTTTCGGGCTGGAGCAGCCCCATCGTGCGGTAATGGCGCAGCGTGGCCTGACTCATGCCCAGCAGCTGCGAAAATTTGTTGACGGTATATTTCACTGTGCCGCTC
>JAEYFO010000045.1 GCA_023402915.1 Bacillota bacterium
CTATATGGGCTGCCGCCCGCTTTGGTGAACCTCCCGCCGTGCCTTTGGGCGAGGCTCTCTTTCCTTTGGCTGCGCCCTGCGGGTATTTCTCAAACAGAATATTTCAAAAAAATTTCAAATGCGCCCCAGCATTTTTTTGCTTTTCAGACGCTTTTCATTTTGCCGATTCAACCGTTCAAAGCTCTTCCGGCGCGATTCCGCTCTCTTTTTCAACCCAAAGAACAGTTTCGAAAAGCCCTTTTTCCAAAAATTTTCCAACAAAAAACAACCGGCCCTTTTCAAGACCGGCTGCTGTTTTCTCTATGATTTGACGCTGCTTACAGGACGCTTTTCACCAGAGTGATGACCTGCGCCTCGGTCAGCGCGGAATCCGTCTGTACGGAATAGGACAGGCCGTCCTTTTCCCAGGTCGCCACGTTGACGCCCTTCGTGCCGCGCCAGGAGACCGCCACGCCGTTCACCGTCAGCGTGCCCTTGCTTTCGTAGGTGTTGTAATCGCCGCTGACGTCGCCGCTTTCCCTGCTGACGCGGTAGCAGATTTCCTTTTCGCCTGCGGTAAAGCGAATGTCGGCCGTTTCGCCGCTGATGTCAAACAGGGCGGACTGCACATAACCTGCGGGCACGGCGGGCAGCTTCACGTCAAAGCCGACCGCCTTGACCAGTTCGGCCAGCGTCTTATGCTCGTGCATGGGGTTGGGGATCTGCACATCGTCCTCGCTTTCCGCCGTCTTTTCCTCCGTCACGATGGAAACGCCGTTGTCTTTGAGAGCCACCCGGTCCTCGTTGCCCAGCAGGGCTTCAAAGATCTCCACAGGCACATAGACCCTTTTGTTGATGACCGTGGGCGCGGCGCTCAGGGAAAAGGGCGCGCTCATGCCGACCATTCCTTCCACGCTGGTGGTCACAACATATTCGTTCGTGCCGATCTTCAGCTCGGTGTGCATGACGCCGTTGTCCAGCAGATAGGTCTTGTCCTTCTGCTTCGTCACCTTGAAGCCCAGCGCCTTGGCCGTCGTATAGAGCGGAACGAGTACGCAGGCGTCGATCTTCGTATCTTTTCCGTCCACCGTCACGCGGCCGAAGGACTTGGTCTCCTGCTGCGTCGCGATCAGCAGCGGTGCGCCGCCGGTCACCATGGTTTCCTTTGCAAGGGCAGGAGCCGCCGTCAGCGCGCTGAGCGCCATCATGCCGGTGAGGGTCATGGTCATCATTTTTGCTGCGAACTTTTTCATTTTGAGTACTTCCTTTCTGTTTTTCCGGTCGTCCGTATGTTCCCCGCCGCCAAAGCGCCGGGCAGGTTTGCTTTGCAAGCGCTTTTCTTTCGCGCCTCTACCCAATAGACAATCCAGCAAAGGAAAATGTTGCGGGAAGCTCAAAAAATTACCAAAAAATTCTGCGCGCGATTTCTTTATTGAAAAACGCAACATTTTATGCTCTTTTCTTGTATGATAAGTATACTACTTTCCCCGAAAAGGAGTTTCAACCATGATGACTGTTCTTTCTGCTGCGGCGCAGGTTTTTGGGGAACAGCCCGCCCGCGAATCTTCGGGACGCTCGTTTCGCAGCGCGCTGCAACAGCTGTTTGCCGCGCTGACGGCCGCCGCTCCCGTTTCCAAAGAACCCGAAGCAGCGCCTTCTGCCCTCTCCTGCCGGACGGACGTGACGCTGGCGCTCAAGCTCTATGGAAACGCCATACTGCGCACCGCCTATTCCTACCTTCACAGCCGCGCCGACGCGGAGGACGTCGTGCAGGACACCCTCATCCAGCTGATGAAAACCGATCCGGCCTTCGAAAGCCCGGCGCATGAAAAAGCCTGGCTGCTGCGGGTGGCCATCAACCTGTGTAAAAACAGGCTCCGCTCCCCCTGGCGCAGCCGGACGCAGGAGCTGACGGAGGAATACCCCTGCGACGATCTTTCCGAGGAGCTGTCGTTCGTGTGGGACGCCGTGCGCGATCTGCCGGAAAAATACCGCGAAGTGGTGCATCTTTTCTATCAGGAAGGCTACTCCACCGCGGAGATCGCCGCCCTGCTCAAAAAGAACGAAAGCACGGTCCGCTCCCTGCTCCACCGCGCGCGGGCGCTCCTCAAAGAAACCCTCAAGGAGGCCTACGATTTTGAATAAGTACAATGAGATCATGGAAACCATTGCGCTCAGCCCGGAGAGCGAGCGGCGCATTTTGAACAACGTCCTTGCCGGAAAAGAATCTGCCTTCCGGCGCGCCTCGGCCCGCCGCTTGCAGCGCTTCATGCGCCTTGGGGGAACGCTGGCCGCCTGTCTGGCGCTGGCAGTCGCGGGCGGCGTGCTTTGGGGACAAAACGCCTCCCTGCCCAACGTTTCCGATCCGCCCGTGCTGGCCGTCCCTTCCATGGAGGAATACGACACGATCGACGCGCTGCAAAGCACGCTCTCCTTCCCGCTGACACTGCCGGCCGCCCTGCCGAAAGGGTACGTTTTCGACCGGGCAGTGAATCAGTTCGGCATGGCGCAGATCATCTACGCAAACGGCGATGCAACGCTTCGCTACTTCATGGCCGAGGGCAGCGGCACACTCAACAGCAGCATTTTCGCCAAAGAAATCACGCTCGAAAACGGTGCGACTCTGCTGGGCGACGATGGCTATACCTGCGCCCAGTGGCAGGACGAAACTTACAGCTACAGCTTCGTTTCGTCGGACGGCCTGACGCAGGAGCAGTGGGAATCCATTCTTGCGCTCGCAGCGCCGGAGCGGTTCGGCTGAAAGCGCGCTGGGTTAAGCGCGAATGCATCCCAAAGAAATGGAGCCCATGCCTTTGGGAAAAAAATTCTTTGACCGGAAAATCCCCCTCAAACAGCCACTTCCGACGGAATTGACTTTCCCAAAAAGCAGAAAAGGAGCAGCCGTGTGCCGCTCCTTTTATTGTAAAGCGAAAACCCCGCCACTATGGCGGGGTTTTCGCTTTACAATAAAAAAAGAAGCACCAAATAGTGCTTCTTTCATACATGGCTCCCCAGGTAGGGATTGAACCTACGACACTCCGGTTAACAGCCGGATGCTCTACCCCTGAGCTACTGAGGAATGTGGGAACCGGCAGCTACCTACTCTCCCGGGCCGTCTCCAGCCAAGTACCATCGGCGTATAAGAGCTTAACTACTGTGTTCGGGATGGGAACAGGTGGAACCTCTTAGCTATCGCCACCGGAA
>JAEYFO010000054.1 GCA_023402915.1 Bacillota bacterium
TCCGTGTCCAGCACCACCCGGCGGTATTCCTCCCGGTCGCGGTTGACCACAAGGCCGGTCAGATACTGAAGCGCGTCAAGGGTCTCGCCGCGGTGTCCGATCAGGATGCCCATGGTATCGCTGTCGATACGGAACTTGAGCGCCGCTTCCGTGTCGGCAAAGCCAATGCTGCTGTCCACGCCCATGCGCTCCAGTACGCCCGTGAGGAAGTCCGCGCCCGGGCACTCCGTCTCGCCCGCCACATAGGCGGTGTACTCCGTCGTGTCCGGCGGAACGACCCGCTCGCGGGAACGATTGCGGTTTCTGCTGCGGCTGCGATTGCGCTCCGGCCGCTCGCTGCGGCGCGGCTCTTCGCCCTCCGCGGCTTCCGTCTCTTCCGAAACGACTGCTTCTTCCGCGTCCAGCGCTTCGGCAGGCAGCTCTTCCGCCTGCTCCGCCGCTTTTTCTTCCCGGCGGGGCCTTTCTATGCGCTCCGTGCGCCCTGCGCGCTCCGGCCGCTCGTTTCTTTCCGTCCGCTCGCGGCGGGGACGTTCGCTGCGCTCCTGCCGTTCTTTCTTCGCGGCGGCCCGTTCGCTCCTGCGCTTTTCTTCCAGCGCGGAAAGATCCACGGGCTTGGTGGTCAGGCGAATGATATAGGGCTTTGCGCCGATGCCGAGGATGCCCTTGCTTCCCTCCTGAAGGGTGACGATGGTCACCTCGTCAATGGAAACGCCCATTTCCTGAAGGCCGCGGAAAATGGCCTCGTCGATGGACTTTCCCCTGGACTCGATGCTGCGGGCAACAAATTCACTCATTGCAATTCAGCCTCCCCTTCAAACACATAGGAGCTGGCGGGATAGATCTTCTTGAGGATCAACTGCAGGACGATGGCGAAGGCGTTGCTGGTGAGCCAGTAGAACGAGAACATGGCGTTATAGCTCAGGCAGATCCACGCCGAGAACAGCGCCAGGAAAATGTTCATGCCCATGCCCATGCCCTGCTGCTGCTGCATGGCGGCGGGGGCGCCCTTCTTCTTGCGTCCCTGGGTGATGAAGCTCTGAAGGATCATGGAGCCGCCGGAAAGCAGCGGCAGGATGAACCAGCCGTTGGCCACGCCCTCATACTGCGCGAGCACGGGCGCCATGACCTGGCTGTAAACCTCTCCGCCGTTGGCCGCAGCCGCGCGCACGGAATCGAGCACCGCCGGGTCAAAGAACGTGGTGAGCTTGTCAAAGGGGATGGCGGCGAACTTGCTGGCGGAAAGCACCACCGGGGCAAGGCCGCTGTCGGGAGACCAGATGTTGTTGATCCACAGCCAGCTGTTGGCGGTGATGTCGTAATTTCCGGCCTGCGCCTGCAGGAAAATATTGATGTTGGAAACGTAGCCCCAATAGTTCATCGCATCGAGGAAAATGATGAACAGAGGCCAGGTGATGAGCATCGGCAGGCAGCCCTTGAGCATGCTGATGCCGTGCTTTTTGTTGAATTCCGACAACTTTTTCTGCATGACCTGCGGATTGCCGGCGTAGCGCTTCTGGATCTTGGCGATGTACGGCTGCGCGGCCTGCTGCTTCTGCATGGCCTTGCGGGAGACGATGTCCGCCGGGGACATGACGAGGCGCAGCAGGATGGTAAACAGCACCACCGTCAAAATGGGATTGCCGCCCATGACGTTGTTGAGGCTGGTCATGAGCGAATAAACGAGTCTTCCAAGCGAATCAAACAAAGGGGGTCCTCCTTCAAGGATCGCGCCGCCCGCGTGGGACGGACGCAGGACTGCTCTTTTTCAACGGGCGAAAAAACAGGCGTCCCGTCTTTGTTCTGCTCTGATTCTTTTTGAAAAAAAGCAGACAAAAACGCCGCTTTTTCTACCGCAACACCTCGCGATGCCTTTTCCCCCGCAGGCCGGGAGCCGAGCGGCTCTTCAGGCGGACGGCGCGCACCGGGCGCCAGCGTCCGCGGGGCGGAACGGGGTCATAGCCGCCTTTACAAAAGGGATTACAGCGCAAAATGCGCCACAGGGCTAAAAAAAGGCCCTTGAGCGCACCATGCTTTTCGATCGCCTCGACCGCATACGCGGAGCACGTCGGGCGAAACCGGCAACAGGGCGGCTTGCTGGGCGAGATGTGCTTCTGATAAAACCGGATGGGCGCAAGGAGCAGGCGCTTGAAAAAACGGCTGACCTGCGCGCGCGGCTCGGTTTTTTTGTCATGGGGTTCGGTTGTTCGGATCTGTTTGGCTGTTTTGACCGATCGTGTCATCGGATCATTCCTGACTCTGCCGCAGGGCTGCGGTGGAAGAGGGCAAAGCATCGCCGGGCTGCTTTGAGGAATGGGAACCATTCGCCCGGCCCTGGGTTTTTTCCGGTTTTTCGCCGGAAACGACCGCCTGCTTCGGGCGTTTTTTTGCGCAGGGCGCACCGGGAACGGCCGCCTGTTTCGCGCTGCCCTGCCCCGCCTTGTGGGCGGAACAGTCTTCCATCAGGCTGTTTTTTCGAAGTAAATAGGAAATGGTTTTGCTCAAACTCTGAAAGGATTCCTCTGCGGCGCTCTCCCGTGCCACAAAAATGAGGTTATAGCCCTTGCGCACGCCCGGCAGCTCCTTTGCAAAAGCCTCCCGCATCCGGCGCTTGACCTTGTTTCGGGTCACGGCGTTGCCCACTTTTTTGCTCACGGAAAACCCCACCCGCACGCTGCCGTGCCGGGCCCGGGTATAGATGAGCACCATCGTGCGGGAACCGCAGGACTTTCCGCCCCGGTAGACCCGCTGAAATTCCTTGTTTCGTTTGAGCGAATAGCTGCGATTCACGTTGTTCCCCCCGGCAAAAGCGATGCTTTGGAAATTTTTCCGCCGTTCTTCCGATTGCTGAAAACCGCTCCGAACCCGCAAAAGCCTTCGCCCGCAAACCGCCGGCGCTGTGCGCGCGTCCTCTCCGACAGACGCGGCAGGTGCGCGGCAGCTTTTTCGGGGAATCTTTCAACTGTTCGGAATTTTCACAGCATTTCTAAGGATCCGGCTGAAAAAAAGTTCAAAAAAAGGACAAAGGCACAGACGGGACGGGAGGAGCGCTGCACACACCCGCCCGGCAGCCTTTGTGGTGGTTTGTGATCCAGGGGCCAACGCGAAGCATCCCGCCGTGAGTTACACGGTCAGGGACTTGCGGCCCTTGGCGCGGCGGCGGCGGATGACGTTGCGGCCGTTGGGCGTCTTCATCCTCTGACGGAAACCGTGGACCTTTTTCCTCTGCCTCTTCTTGGGCTGATAGGTCTGAAGCATTGCGTTGCACCTCTCTTCTGTATTGGCATTGGGGACTGGACCGGCCCGCAGGCGCGTTCAAAAAACGCCTGCCGCCGGAAGGCTCGCTGCAATCACGAGACGCGAAGGAAACGCCCCGGCGCACGGGCAAAAGAAGCTACTATGCCTAACATACGCTATTTTATTATAGTGGAAGGAAAAAAAGCTGTCAAGGCACATCCCTTTTTATCCACAGAACTGTGGATAAAATTGTTGTGTTTGTCCCCCGTTTTTGTTATGATAAAAATTGAATCCATCGTGGGAAATTTCGCCCCGTTCCGACACAAAATATAGTATTTTTTGCCGCAAAAAAGTACAAGCC
>JAEYFO010000070.1 GCA_023402915.1 Bacillota bacterium
TAGCCGAACAGTGCGCCGAACAGCTCCTTTCGGAGGTTGTCCGCCTGCGAAAGGCAGCGCGCGGGAAGATGGCGGCGAAAGCAGGCGGTGATGGAATCACGGTCGCGTAGGAAAAAGAAGGTGGAAAGCAGCAGCACGACCAAAAACACGATCCCGCCGGGCAGGCCGACGGCGCAGGTCACGACGAAAGAGGCCAGCGCGCTCACGGCGTTTGCGGCCAGCGCCATCAACGCGCCGTAGAGCTGTTGCATCAGCGCGCTCAGCCGCGGGTGGAGAAAGGAGCTCCAGCGCTCCAGTGCGGCGCTTGTCCCGTCGATCCATTCATAAAGCGCCGCGGAAAGCTGAGGCCAGTGTTCGACCAGGCTGGAGATCTCGGATACGATGCGGGCGGTCAGCAGGGTCAGCAGCGTTCCCACCACGGCCAGCAGGAGGATCAGGCCGAGGAACGCGCAGACGGAGCGGGGAACGCCGTACTTTTTCAAAAAACGGACAAATGGTTCTGCCAGCTGGGAAAAAAGCAAGCCCAGCGTCACGGGGAGCAGCAGGAGCGCCAGCTTTATTCCGAAAAAGAGACAAGCTCCCGTCAAGAGGGCAGCGCCCAGCAGCTTCAGGCCGTTTCGCCAGCGGGGCGGCAGCAGGGGAGGGAGAGGACGAACGGATCGTTTCATCAGGAACTCCTTTTTGCAGAGAACGGGGATAGGGGAATTTTGCAGGCCGTAGCAGAGAAACAGCCGGAAAACCGCAAAGAATTCCGTTTCTTATTGGAAAATGGAATCTTTCGGGAAGCGCAGGCTTTCTTGTATTTTGCCGCAATTCTGCTATACTGAACCTGAAAACCGCAAAGAAAGAAAAAAGCCGCCCCGCTCCGGCAAAAGCCGCGGCGGCAGGCGGGAAGAGAAATGCAAGGAGGTTTCCAATGAAAAGCATCAAGCCGGGACGCGGCCCGTCGAAGATGAGCTTTGCCGCGTCGATCGTTTCGATCGTATTCGGAATTTTCTGGACGATTCTGGCCTTTTCCATCACGGGTGGAATGAGATCGGCGGGCGGAATGTTCTCGATCGTATCGCTGATCTTCCCGCTCTTTGGCGTCTGCTTTGTGGTGCTTGGCATCGTTCAGGCGGTGTATCACTACAAAAATGCCAACGGGGAAGAGCGCGGTTCCCTTTTTGACATCACGGAGGACGGAGAAGAGGGCGATCCGTATGACCCGCGCCGCAAAGACCAAAAGAACGAAGAAAAACAGCCGCAGGAAACGGGAAAATCCTATTGCCCCTATTGCGGAAAGAAGCTGGAGGACAGCGGATTTCGCTATTGCCCGCACTGCGGAAAGACGCTGTGGTAATATGTAAAATCAGAAAATATGGAACGAAAGAACGGAGAAAAATAAACCAAAATAACACGAGAAAAAACCGCTGATCCATGAAATATAGGGATAGCGGTTTTCATTTTATCTTATTGTTCTTATTGTAATTCTTCGGGATGATATTTTCTCATCGTGGCCTGACCGCCTCGAATGTGCCGCTGCGCCTTGTTGAGCGCAAGCACCTGGCGGACCTGTCCGGCCAGCGCCGCGTCTACGGCGGGCAGACGCTCCGTAGCGTCTTTATGAACGCTCGACTTGCTTACGCCGAATTTGGCGGCGGCCTGACGGACAGTACAGCCGGTCTCCACCAGATAAGCGCCAATGCTGCGGCAGCGCTCTTTGATGTACTCCTGCAAATTTTTCCCTCCCCATATGCGATTTGTACATAGTATGAACGCAGGGGCGTGACCATGCCTCAAAGCCGGAAACGGCGCAAAAAATCAAGGTCAGCAGACGGCGGATGGTACGGGTTCCATGACGCCGGCTGCTTTGAGGGGCGAAAGCAAAGGCGGTTTTCAGGGCGATTGAGAAACAGAAAACGCAGCTGATTGATAAGAAAAATTCAAAATAAAACTGAAAACATGAACTTTATACGATTTTTTACAGGAATCGAACTGAATTCATGCAAAAATTTCGAAAAAACGCTTTTCTACAGCAGTGCGGTTATGCTATGATAGTGCAATAAAACTCGCGCGGTCAAAGGGCGCGGGGAATTTTATATAAAGAAGAGACAGAAGAGCAAGAGAAGTGAGGAGGGATCATCTTGGAAGGGATCACGCGGGTGATCGACGCGGTCAACGGGTTTCTCTGGGGACCGGTGATGCTGTTGCTGCTGGTGGGAACGGGCATTGTGCTGACGGTGGGAACGAAGTTTTTCCAGGTGACGAAGTTCGGCCACGTGTTCCGGAACACCTTTTTGCGGCTGTTCCGCAGGCACGAAAAATGTGAGGAAGAGGGGGCGCTTTCGCCGCTTCAGGCGCTTTCGACGGCGCTGGCCGGAACGATCGGCACGGGCAACATCGTCGGCGTGGCGGGCGCGATCGCCACGGGCGGCCCGGGCGCGGTTTTCTGGATGTGGGTCGCGGCGTTTTTTGGTATGATGACCAAGTACGCCGAGGCGGTTCTGGCCGTCAAATACCGACAGAAAAATGAAAAAGGCGAATGGTCCGGCGGCCCGATGTACTATATTACCAACGGCCTTGGGAAAAAATGGAAGTGGCTGGCGGTGCTCTTTGCGCTGTTTGCAGCGGTGGGCTCTTTCGGCATTGGCAACATGACGCAGGTCAATTCCATCGCGTCGTCGCTCAACTCGGCATTCGGCATTCCGGTGTTGGCGACAGGACTGGTCATTGCGGCGGTCGTGGCGGTGGTGGTGCTCGGCGGCGTCAAGCGCGTGGGCAAAGTCACGGCGGCCATCGTGCCCTTTATGAGCGCACTGTATATCCTTGGCGCGCTGGCCGTGCTGGTCTGCAACGCTCAAAATCTTCCGGCGGCGTTCGGCTCGATTTTCCGGGGCGCGTTCCAGCCGAGCAGCATTTTGGGCGGCGTGATGGGATATACGATCTCCCTCGCGATCACGAAGGGCATGGCGCGCGGCGTGTTCTCGAACGAGGCGGGGCTGGGGTCTGCGCCCATTGCCCACGCGGCCACGTCGGAAAAAGAGCCGGTCAAGCAGGGGCTTTACGGCGTGTTTGAGGTGTTTGTGGACACCATTGTCGTTTGCACGCTGACGGGCCTGACGATTCTGTCTGCTCCCGGAACGGAGAGCTTCCTTACGGGGTTTGCGGGACGGGCGGCGGAGCTGGACGGCGCGCAGCTGACGGCGCAGGCGTTTGGCTCGGTGTTCGGAAACGGCCTCGCGCAGGCGTTTATCGCGATCGCGATCTTCTTTTTCGCCTTTTCCACCATTATCGGCTGGTCCTATTACGGCGAAAAATGCACGGAATATCTGCTCGGCACCAAAGCCGTGCTGGTGTATAAGCTGCTGTTCGTGGCGGCGCTGGTGTTGGGCGCATGCATGAAGATCGGTCTTGTTTGGGATCTGGCTGACATGCTAAACGGCCTGATGGCCATCCCGAACCTGATCGCGCTCCTGGGGTTGAGCGGCGTTGTGTTCAAGCTAACGAAGGAATATGTCCAAAATCGTGGCAATTTTCCGGAAAAACTGGACAAAAACCGCAATTTGAAGGGCTGACGGGCGGCATTTTCAAAAACAGGATCGATGCGATGAAACGGACGCCGGCTTGACAGTTGAACGTTCATAAAGCGAGAAAGAAGAAAAAGGCGTGACTTTACGGTCGCGCCTTTTGGCTGTAGGAAGCGGGGGTTTTGTTTTTCGAGAATTTCGGTTTGCCCAATTGGAACTTGATCACTTTTTATAGGTCTGCCGGAACCATTCGGCAAAGCCCTCGATGGTGAGCCTGTCATCCAGATTTTCGATTGGCCGGGTCGCAGATTCTATAATGTCCTCCACGGACTTTCGTTTCCGCAAGCTGTCGTAATCAGGCCCCAGCGGATCCCCGTACTTTTTCTCCGTGGCGTAGAAAATATACTCCCGAAACAGAGGAGGCGCCGCGTCTTTATAGACCCGGCCCAACTCCCGGCGGCGCTGATGCAAGAGCCTTGCGATATTCTCTTTGGACTCTCCTTTTGCAAAAAGCGTTTCTTGAAAAGCGGCCAGCTCACGGACCTTTTGCTCATATTCCAACCTTAATGGATTTGATTTGAGCCCATGCTTTCGCAAGGAAGCCAGCTCCTGTTCAAATTCGCGATCCATCATGCACACCTCCGTTTCCGAGTTCTTTAACTGAGTATATCAAAAAAACTCTGAGGAAATCCACAATTTGTCCGGAGAGCATGAGCATTTCCAATTTGACCGGCCTGCCTTTCCGGCCGGCGTTTTTCGGGCGCAAACCCCTTTTTCATGCCAAAATGGACGAAACCGGGGATTGCCGAAAAAGCCGTGCGTGGGGTACAATAAACTGGGGATTGAGACGGTACTTCTGCGCCTGCGCAGGAGGAAATCTTTTTTGAGATAGGAGAGAAACAGTGAAAACAGGAATGTATTGCCCGCCGTGCATCTATCGGACGTATATGGACGCGCTCAAGCATCTGGATCTGACGGAGGAGCAGATGTTTGCCGAGGGAAAATGGCTCTGCGGCGAGATGGCGTCGTCGCTCAAAGAAGAGCTGCCTTCGGCCTGCAATCATGTCTACAGCGACCGGCTTTGGACGCTGGCGGGCGGCGATTGCTACCGCGAGGACAAGCTGGCGGACAACCGCCGCATGATGGACGTGGTCAAAGAGGCGGCGCTCGTGGTGGAACAGGCGGAAAATCCGCTGGAAATGGCTGTCCGCTACGCCATTGCTGGAAATGTCATCGACCCGACGGCCCATTACGACGAGCCGCTCGAAGCGGTGCTTTCTGCGGCGGCCGCCCGGGCGCTGGCAGTGGACGATACGGCGTTGCTGAAAAAGGCGCTCAAGCGGGCGGAACGGGTGCTTTACGTCACGGATAACGCCGGGGAAGTGGTCATGGACAAGCTGCTGATCGATACCATGCTGCGCCTTGAGCTGGTCAAGCCGGGCAATATCACCGTGGCGGTGCGCTCGAAAGCCTTTGCAAACGACGCGCTGATGGAGGACGCGCAGCTGGTGGGGCTGACGGACGTGGCGCACGTCATTGGAACGGGGTCGCCCTATGCGACGCTGTATCCGAAATTTTTGTCCGAAGAGTTTTTGGAAGAGTATCGAAAGGCCGATCTCCTTATCGCCAAGGGCATGGGCAATTTTGAATCGGTCTGCGAGTTTACGGACAAAACGACCTGTTCCCTGCTGATGACCAAATGCGTCCCCGTGGCGCAGAAAGTGGGAAGCGAGCTGGGCGCGTTTGTCTGCCAGGTGCGAAATGCGGCGCTTTTAGGGCTGTAAGCGGGCGCTGGCGGAAAAA
>JAEYFO010000225.1 GCA_023402915.1 Bacillota bacterium
CGGTGTACTCGCGAAAATCCGGCAAGGATTTTCGCGAAACCAGAAGCGCCTACCTTGCCAGCGCGCCCATGGGATCCCAGGGCGCGAGGACGATGGGCTCCTGCTCGAACTGGGAGACCAGCCACGGGGAGAGGTACTTCTTGTGGATGAGCGCCTGATACAGATACTGATCGAACCAGGCGTCCTCCATGACGTACCAGCCCTCCTGCCCGGCCTTGTCGCCCCAGCTGTTTTCCACCTTCCAGCGGTTCGGCCTGCCGGTTTCGTCCAGATTCACGCCGTAAAACACCATGGCGTGCGTCATGCTCGATTCGCCGTAGTCCAGCCGCTGCGCCTTGTCGAGGGGGAAGGCCGTGCCCAGCGCGCCTTCGTAGTCGTGGCCGGAAAGCGTCATCGCGCCATAGCTGCGGTCGAGCCACTGCCCCACGTCGCAGCCGAACCACACCGGCTCGCCGCCCTGAAGCTGCGCGACCACCGCCTGCTTGAGCTCGGAAAGCTCCACGTTCAGATAGGTCACCGGCCGGCCGCCCGCCACGTTGCCCAGATGAGCCACCGTATAGGTGCGGTGGAAGGGCTTGTCCGCCGTGGGCGCGTGGATCAGGCTCACATAGTCCGAAAGATCCCAGCCGACGGCCTTTTTGAAAAATTCCACCGGGCTCATCGGGCCGATGCGCAGGAACTTCTTGTCCTTGTCCCGCGCTTCAAACAGCACGGTCTTCGGCGGTTTTCCCAAAAAGACGCACAGCATGTGATACACCGTCGAAAGCATTTCTTCCTTGCGGGCGCGAAGGGCCTCTTCGCTCTCCCCCGCGGCGTGCGCCGTGCGCAGCGTGCAGGCAAACTCCCGCAGCTTCAGCGTCAGAAACTTGTTCATCTCCCGGGTGTTGGAGCTGTGGAACGATTCGGGCATGAGCGATTTGGGCGCCACGCCGTATTTTTCCACGATGGAGGCGAACATATCCCACTGGCCGCCGTCGCCCAGCGGCATGGACAGAAGAAAGCTCACCAGCCGGCCGTCAAGCGGCTCGTCCAGCGTGGAAAGGATGGATTCGAGGAAATAATTCGTGCGCTCCAGCTTGTCGAAAAACAGCGGATACGCCTGCGAAAACTCAATGTCCTCCAGATTTAGGTTCTTCATGGCGGCGCTGCGCATGGTGTTGAGCGCGGCAAACATCCAGCAGCGGCCGGAGCTTTTCTGGTTGAGGATCTTGCCGGAGGGCTCCACCTCGACGCTGAAGCTCATCGGCAGGGCGCGGGGCATGTCGTAGCGGGACGCGGCGGCGGACAGGCCGCTTTTCACGACGGCGTTCATGGCCACCTGCGCGGCGGCGTCGCGGTCAAAACGCGCTTCAAACCGGTCGAGCGCGGCAAGGGTCAGTTCTTTTTCCATGACGGTGTTCTCCATTTCTATTTTGAAAGAGCGGCGCAAAAGCCCCGCGCATTTTTTGAACCAAGGGTATTATAGCACGAAAGGCGAATTTTGGAAGATTTTTGACGAAAAAGTTTTCCGCGGCAACCTTTTTGCAAAAAAACACGCGCCGCTTTTTGTGACAGGGACAAGGGGCGGACGCTATAATAAAATAGAAAAAATGGAAAAAGCACGGTTCGACCGGCCGGGCATGACGGAAATTCGGCCCGGTTCCGTTTCAAAGGGCGGAACGCTGCCCAAACGGCGAAACCGCCAAATGAAAAACAATGCACTCGAGCCTTTCAAAAACAGAAACCGTTTTTCGAACGGTTCAAACGCTTTATCAAAACGTTTCAGGGAAAAGCTGCGCGTCCTGCCCGGGCGCATGGAGGAGGAAGGAACAAAGATGCCTTGGGTGCTGCTGATCCCATTTCTGGGAACGATGCTGGGGGCGGCGACGGTATTTTTCCTCAGGGGAAGCCTGCCGCAGAAGGTGGAAAAAATGTTGTTGGGCTTTGCTTCCGGGGTCATGATCGCCGCGTCCGTCTGGTCGCTGCTCATTCCGGCCATCGAACAATCCGAGGGCGGCAGTGTCCCGGCGTGGCTGCCCGCGGCAGTGGGTTTTCTGCTGGGCATGGGCTTTTTGCTGCTGCTCGACAGCGCCATTCCCCACCTGCACCGGCACAGCGACCAGCCGGAGGGCCTGCGTTCCAGGGTGTCGCGCACGGCCATGCTGGTTTTTGCGGTGACGCTCCATAACCTCCCCGAAGGCATGGCGGTGGGCGTGACCTATGCGGGCGC
This sequence comes from Bacillota bacterium, assembly GCA_023402915.1. Taxonomy (GTDB): domain Bacteria; phylum Bacillota; class Clostridia; order Christensenellales; family CALWSW01; genus JAEYFO01. Next base: position 2,210 of record JAEYFO010000225.1, read on the forward strand.
ACTGGCCGGAAATTCGGGCGTGACGCTGGCGGGGGCGTTTGCGCTGGCGCTGGGCATCGCGATCCAGAACTTCCCGGAAGGGGCGATCATCTCCCTGCCGCTGCGGGCGGAGGGGGCGAGCCGGGGCAAGGCGTTCCTCTACGGGACGCTCTCCGGCGCGGTGGAGCCGGTGGGCGCGGTGCTGACCATCCTGCTGGTGCGGCAGCTGACGCCCATTCTTCCCTATCTGCTCTCCTTTGCGGCGGGCGCGATGATCTACGTCGTCGTGGAGGAGCTGATCCCCGAGTCGCAAGCGGGCGAGCATTCCAACCTGGGCACGATCGGCGCGGCGCTGGGCTTTGTGCTGATGATGATCCTGGACGTGGCGCTGGGATAGGCGAAAAAAGAGCCTGCGGAGAGAATGGATCGGTTTCTTCAGGGGAAAAATAAAAGAGCTGCGCAGATTCTTAAAACTTGAAGAATTTTAAGAATAACTATTGTTTTTGTTTTTGAGGTGTGTTATACTTCAATTGTAATCGAGAAAGGCAAACTTGCCGCCGCAGCAGCGGCCGATACGAAATACGCACACAACACAAGCCGGACGGCAGGCGAACGCCGCACGGCCACGATCGAAAGGAGATCATGAATATGGAACGGAAATTTTATGTTTGCAAGCACTGCCACCGCGTGGTGGAATCCATCGTCGACGGCGCGCCCGTGGTGTGCTGCGGCGAACCGATGAGCCTGCTCGAAGCGGGCGTGACGGATGCGGCCCGCGAGAAGCACGTTCCCGCCGTCACCCGCGAGGGCAACGTGGTCAAGGTGCAGGTGGGCTCCGTGGAGCATCCCATGACCGAAGCGCACCTGATCCAGTTCATCGCTGTGGCGCAGGGCAATCGCACGCAGCGGGTCGATCTGACCGCCGCCGACAAGCCCGCCGCGGTATTCCACGTCGAGGATGGCCCTGTCACGGTCTACGAGTTCTGCAACCTGCACGGGCTGTGGAAGGCGGAGGCGTAAAAGGGGAGGCGCCGGGGCGCTGCCC
>JAEYFO010000325.1 GCA_023402915.1 Bacillota bacterium
GCTTCAAGGAAGATGTCAACGGCGCGCACGCGAACGATGTTGGAGAAGATGGGTTCAATTACTTCACTGCTTTCTTCCGCGGCGCAGACGGACAGCATTACAGAGTTCCGTTTTCGAGCGGCATAAACGAACAGGGGGAAACCGTATACAGCATCGGAACGATAAGAGAAAGAACCTCTTCTGAAGGTAGGGGCCCTTCCGTTCCTTTATCGAACGGCGCTCAACTCAGAAGAGGTTCTGATGGTATTGTATACCAGAGCGCAGCGAAAAGTCAAGAAAAATCGTCATTCGCACAGGCATATGAAGAAGCGCAGAAAAAGAAAGCAAAAGGAAGCGAATATTCCCTCGGCTGGACGCTTGAAGATTTTGAACGCAACATGCAAGAGCAGATGCGCGCGCAGGATGGCCTGCCGGATGCGGAAGTGGAAGAGCTGCCGAACGCAGGGGAAGCACAGGAGGAAAACCGGCGCGCGGGACGTGTTACAACGATCCGAAATCCCTATCAGGGGCAAACGCCCGACCAGGTCAGGCCGGGCGCGCAGGTGGAAATCTCTCAGGAAAGCGCCGCGATGGCGCGGGATGCGCTGCAAAATGCACAGGAGGGTGCAGAACAGAAAAATGGTTTCAAGAAGGGAATCGAAAATTTCTTCCTTGGTCTACTGGGAAAGCGTTTCGATAATGTGAAAGTTCCGGTTCAAGGTGTGGAATACGACGGCGTTCCTTACGAAGTCACGCTGTACAAGAACTTGATCGGCAAGCTCGTGTCGCAAAAAGACGTGAGCGCAGAGCGGCTTTCTGTATTGAATCAGCTGGAAACCGTGATCGAAAGCGGGGAATATGTCGGCAGCGGCGAGTTTGACGCGAAGGGCAAACGAACGAACAACATCGTGCGCTACGACTATTTCGAAACGCCTGTAACGATCAATGGAAAGCCGTATATCGCCGCCTTCGACGTAGCTGTGAGCGGCGCGGATAACCGGTTCAGAACGTACAGGATAAACGAAATCAGCCTGCTCCCTGCCGGCAATGCCGACCTGAAACAGGCTGATCCTGCTGTTCCAACCGCTAACTATCTGGGTCCGATGCCCAGGGCCACGGCCACCAACAGCACTGTGGATTCCACGCTTTCATTATACGAGGATCCGCAGGAAAATGCAACTGACAATTTTGTCCAAAATCAGCAGACGGTGCAAACGGAACAAACCGCACGGGAGACTGCGGAGCAGGGCGACCCCCTTGAAGAGATGGAGCGCTCGGACGATCCGGAGCTGTCCAAGCGGGCAAAGACCTACAAGAAGCGGTACGAGCGGAAGTTCGAAAATGCCTTGAAACAGAAGGCGTTTTTTTATTTCCATGACTGCGATATATCGAACAGAAGGTTGTATTTCCTATTTTTTGTATAGTATCATAGGGTTTGACAAAATAGGCTTTTCATACACAAGAAGAAGGAGGGAAAAGTATGAAAACGGCCATTCGAACACGAGCCGGAGCGCTGTTGCTTGCGCTCGTGCTGGCAGTCGGGTTGATGCCGCTCAACGCGCTGTCGGTGGAGTTCTGTCAGAACGGAGCGCATACGCCCGGCAACACGCTCTATCCGGCAAACTGGAACAGTACGGCGGGCGGCTATAGCGACGACTATTATCTTTGCACGGTCTGCGGCGCGGCCTGCAATGAATATGGCGCGGCCATGGTGTTTGTCGGCGCGGAAAATGGATGCAGCGGCGGCCGAAAATGCCATTTGCCCGGAGCAACTGCTTACAACGGGACGGATCAGGACGGCCAGCAGGTCACCTATTATTGGTGCACTGCCTGCCAAAGCCCGGTGGATGCAGACGGCACAGTTGTTGTGCTCAGCGGCTCCTCCGGCAGCAACACCTGCCCGAGCGGAGCACATACGCCCGGCAATACGCTCTATCCGGCGGACTGGAACAGCACGACGGGCGGCTATGGCTATGACTATTATCTTTGCACGGTCTGCGGCGCGGCCTGCAATGAATATGGCGTGACCGAGATGTTTGTCGGCCCGGGCAGCGGATGCAGCGGCGGCCTAAAGTGCCATCTGCCCGGAACGACGGAATACCCGGCGAACTATACGCCCTGCAACGGCGGTTTCCAGACGCCCCATTATTTTTGCACGGCTTGCGGCTGGGCTGTTGACGCCAGCGGCACGCGGATCGATTGGGTGAACGGCACGGGCGCGCATACCCTTGGAGAAATGCACGAAGCAGATTATACGCCCTGCAACGGCGGTGTCAAAGAGAACTTTTGGGTGTGCGAAATCTGCGGTCAGCCCATTGACGCAAACGGCAATGTGCTCCAGAGTTATAATCCCACGGCGAACCACGTCGCCGGCGGCGAGATGCACGAAGCGAATTATACTCCCTGCGGCGGCGGCTTCAAGGAAAACTTCTGGGAGTGCAAAACCTGCGGTCAACCGGTGGATGCAAACGGCAATCTGCTTCAGTGGTATCCCGAGACGCAGGCGCATACTGTTGGAGAAAAGCACGAAGCGAATTATTTTGCTTGCATGGGCGGTTTCCAGACGGAATGGTACGAATGCGCAGTCTGCCACAGCTGTATCGATGAAAACGGCAACCTGATCGATCCTCTTCCCGGCACGGGCGCGCATGTTCCCGGCGGCGAAATGCACGAGGCGAATTATGCTCCCTGCGCGGGCGGCATCAAGGAAAATTTCTGGGAATGCGAAACCTGCGGTCAGCCGATTGACGAAAATGGCAATCTGCTCCAGTACTTCGAGCCCACGGAAAACCACGTCCTTGGCGAAAAGCAGGAACCCAATTACACCGTTTGCGAAGGCGGCTTCCAGACGGAATGGTACGAATGCGCAGTCTGCCACAGCTGCATCGATGAAAACGGCAACCTGATCGATCCCCTTCCCGGCAGGGGCACTCACGTCGCCGGCGGCGAAATGCACGAAGCGGATTATACGCCCTGCGGCGGCGGCTTCCAGGAAAATTTCTGGGAGTGCGAGACCTGCGGTCGTCCCGTTGACGCCAACGGTCAGCCGGTGGAGTATGAAGAAGGAACTGGCGCGCACCGGCTCAGCGAGATCGCCGCAGAAGAGCCTACCTATGAAGAAGAGGGCAATTTGGCTTACTGGCATTGCGAACTCTGCGAAACCAACTTCTGGGATGCGCAGGGAACCAGCGTGATCGAGGACATGGCGGAAGTCGTTCTGCCCAAGCTGGAAAAGCCGGAAGAAAAGCCCGAGGTCGCGCCCAATGTTGAGCCGGAAAAGCCCGCGGGAACGCTGGAGACGGTGGTTTCGGGCGGCCTTGCGGCAGTGCCGCAGAGCGTCGCCGGCCTGTATTCCACGACGGACGCCGTGCATGAGGCGCTTTTGAACGCTGCTCTGGCTGCCAATGCGCAGCTTGACCCGCAAAGGGTGGCCAGCGTGCTGCTGGATGTGACCTTGCAGCTGCGTAATGCCGACGGAACGTTGACGGCAGTCTCGCCGCAGAACTTCCCGACGGAAGGCGTTGAAGTGCTGCTCCCGTATCCGGAGGGGACGGATCAGAGCGATCTTTTTGTCGTTACCCATCTGATCACTTCCGGAAGTCGCGCCGGACAGATGGAAGTTCTGCCGAACACGCCGGAAGCGGGCGGTATCCGCGTGCGGTTCACCAGCCTGTCTCCCGTGGTGATCGCCTATCAGGCGAACGAAGCGGCGGAGGATCGTCCCGCCGACGTGGACGAACCCACGGAGGAAGCGCCTGTGGAAGAGCCTGCGGACGAGCCGGGTGAGGAAGAACCGGCCGGCGAACCGCTGGAAGAAGCCCCGAAAACCGGAGACTTCACGGCAAAGGGTGCGGTGCTTCTGCCGGCCGTCGCCCTGCTGACGCTTGCGGCAGCTGCGGCCTATCTGGGAGTGCGCCGTCACGCCTGATCCTGACAGTCTGATTTTCAAAGCAGGTGGGAGAGAACTTCTCCCACCTGTTTTTTTACGTTTTGACGGGCTTCTTTCTTGCGGAGCAAAAATCTGCGTGATAAAATGCGGAGTATAATAGGAAAAAGCCGGGAGAGCAGAAATGCAGTTTGCTTCGCGGAAAAGAGAAATTCCGGACAGATTTCCCAAAGAAGAAAAGGACTTTTTCACGCTTCCGAAACCACAGAGAGGGCCGAAACCGCTCGGCAAAGCAGAAAATTTTTTGAAAAAATAGAAAAATTTTGTTTTGCGTGCAATAAAAGGCCGTTCCTGCGCATTGATACAGATGACAGGAGTAGAGGAATGTTTTTTACCATTGCGGAATCAACAACACAGGCGAGGGAAAAGGAGAAACGGGAACTGGAGGCGCTGCTTTCGGGAGTGGCCGCCGGGGACCGGGAAGCGCTCGGCACGCTGTACAGCCGCACCCGAACGGCAGTGTACGGCATGGCGCTCTCCTATTTGAAACGCGCGCAGGATGCGCAGGATCTGACGCAGGATGTATTTGTCCGCGTATGGGACTGCGCAGGCCAATACCGACCGAACGGTTCTCCGCTTGGCTGGCTGCTGACGATCTGCCGGAACTGCTGCCTGATGCAGCTGCGAAAGGCGGCGCGGCAAACGACCATGCAGAGCGAGGATTGGGACGCCATTCCCGCCGGAGAGAGCGGACTGAGCGTGGAGGAACGGGCCGTGCTGCAAGGGGCGCTCATGCGCCTTGCGGAGGAGGAGCGGAGAATCGTGCTGCTCCATGCGGCGGCGGGCCTCAAACACAGAGAAATCGCGCGGATTCTGGAACTTCCCCTGCCGACGATCCTGTCAAAGTATCACAGAGCATTGAAGAAAATGCGAGCTTTTTTGGAAGGAGATAACGCCTGATGACTGACGAAAGAATGAAACAGCAGCTGACTTCGGCGCTGGAAAAAACGGCGCCGGACGATGTGAACGGCGTTCTCTCCCGCTGCCAGGAGCGGAAAGGAACGGTACTCCCCATGACAACGAAACAAGCAAACAATTCCGGCAGAAAATGGCGCGCGATCATCGCCGCGTGTATCGCCTTCATGATCGTGGGCGCCGGGATCGGCGTGTTTGTGACGCAGAACAACGCAGTGGCGTCGGTGATCTCTCTCGACGTCAATCCCAGCATCGAACTCAAGGTCAACAGCAGGGAGAAAGTCCTTTCCTGCACCGCGCTCAACGACGACGCGAAAGTCATTCTTGCCGATATGGACGGCGGCGCGGATCTGCGGGGGGCAAAGCTGGACGTGGCGGTCAACGCCATCGTGGGCAGTCTGGTGCGCAGCGGCTACCTTGACAGCATTTCGTCGGCGATCCTGATTTCCGTGGAGGATAAGGATCAGACCCGCGCGGCCAAGCTCCAACAGGAGCTGACGACCACGGTGGACGGCGTTTTGCAAAGCAGCCAGGCCAGGGCTTCCGTCCTGAGCCAGACGGTCAACGAGGATGCGGCGCTGGAAGCGCAGGCGCGGGCCAACCACATTTCCACCGGCAAAGCGGCGCTCATCAGCCGGGTGCTGGCGCTCAACAGCGCGCTGCGGTTTGAGGATCTCTGCACGCTTTCCGTGGAAGAACTCAAAGACCTGATCGAGACCGGCGCGCCCGGACTGCCCATCGGCTGCGATGCAGCCCTGCTGGCGGCGCAGCAGTATGCCGGAGCGGCAGCGGCGGACGCTGTGACGGTGGAAGTGGATCCGGAGCTGGACGAACAGCCTGCCCGCTACGAGGTGGAGCTGCATCATCCCACGCTGGGCGAGCTGGAATACTGGGTGGACGCCTATACCGGCCAGATCCTCAGCGGTCAAAAGGATGTGAGCGCAGCAACGACGCCTGCGCAAGGCTCTTCCGCGGCGGGCGACGTTGGTCTGGAAGCGGCAAAGGCCGCAGCGCTCAAGCACGCGGGCGTGTCGAGCAGCGCAGCCACGTTCACCAAGGCGGAGCGGGACTACGACGACGGGCGATTGGAATACGAGATCGAGTTTGTGACGGGCGACGCGGAATACGACTATACCATCGACGGCGCGACGGGAAAGGTGCTCAAGTCCGAGCGGGAAGCGCACAAGGCGCAGAGCAGCGCTTCCGGTTCTGCCGCGGCGGGCGATGTTGGTCTGGAAGCGGCAAAGGCCGCAGCGCTCAAGCACGCGGGCGTGTCGAGCAGCGCAGCCACGTTCACCAAG
>JAEYFO010000003.1 GCA_023402915.1 Bacillota bacterium
CGGACGGCCTGATCGACGCCATGATGAAGGACGACGGCGATTACATCACGATCTTCTATGGAAAAGATGTTTCCGAAGAGGACGCGAAAGCCCTCGCCGCGCGGACGGAAGAACGCTACGAGGATGCGGACGTGGTGGTGCAGTATGGCGGTCAGCCGCTCTACTACTATTTCATTTCGGTGGAATAATCAGCAAAATCCGGTGCCGGAGCCTTGCGCTCCGGCATTTTTGTCCCAAAGCGCCGCGCGCGGAGAAAACGCCGCGGCCGGTTCCTGCCTGTGCTCCGAAGGGGTGCTGTGTGCTCTAAAGGGGTATGTGTCCTGCGGAGGACGTGCGGTTTGAAAGGGTGCCTGTGTTCCCCAAAGGCAAAAGGCCGGCAGGAAAAGCCGCTCACGGCACTTGATAAGGAGAAATTTTAGAAAAAGGGGGAAGGAACGATGGCGACGCCGCTGACGGCGCTCAAGGGCGTTGGGCCGAAGAAGGCGGAGGCTTTTGAACGGCTGGGGATCCGGACGGCAGAGGAGCTTTTGGAGCATTTTCCCCGGGACTATCAGGATTTTTCCCATTTATTGCCCTGCGCCGGGCTGCATGAGGGGCTTTGCGCCTGTCTGATCCGGATCGATTCGCAGCCGCGGGCGGCCTATCCGCGGCGGGGCTTGACCATCGTGACGGCCACAGGGCAGGATGAAACCGGAAAAGTCGGTCTGATCTGGTACAATCAGCCCTATATGAAGCAGAATCTGATGGCGGGCGGATCGTATCTGGTTTACGGACAGGTGGAGCGCTCCGGCCGGACGATGCGGTTCGTCAATCCGGCGCTGGAAAAGGCGGGCGAAGAAGAGGGCGGCCGGGCGGGCGGTATTTTGCCGGTGTATCCGCTTACGGCCGGCCTGACGCAAAAGGCCCTGCGCGCGGCGATGCAGCAGGCACTCCCGTTGGCAAAGGCGCGGATCGATCCGCTGCCGGAGGCGGTCTGCGAAGGATTTTCGCTGGTGAGCTGGAGCGAAGCGATTCAAAACGTGCATTTTCCGTCCAGCATGGAAGCGCTCCAAAGCGCCCGCAGGCGGCTGGTTTTGCAGGACATGCTGTTCTTTCTGCTGGCGCTTGAGCTGCTGGGCAGAGAGCGGAAGAAGAAGGGCGGACGGCGTTTTGAAACCGCCGGGCTGCTTTCTGAATTTGAAGCCATGCTGCCCTTTTCCCCGACGGCGGGACAGCGCCGCGTGATGGAAGAGATCGCCCGGGACATGGGCTCGCAGCGGGCGATGAACCGGATGGTGCAGGGCGATGTGGGCAGCGGCAAGACGGCGGCGGCGTTTTTTGCACTGTTTGTGGCGGCCAAAAACGGCGCGCAAGGGGCGCTGATGGCGCCGACGGAGATTTTGGCGCGGCAGCATTTTGAAAAGGCGCAAAAGCTGTTTTCCGGGCTGTTTCGGGTGGAACTGCTGGTGGGCGGCCTGCCGGCGGCCGAGCGGCGGCGGCGCTATGAGCGCATTGCGGCAGGGGAATGTGACATCGTGGTGGGCACCCATGCGCTGCTTCAGGAAAGCGTTCGATTTCATAATCTGGGCGTGGTGGCGGCGGATGAACAGCACCGCTTCGGCGTGCGCCAGCGGGCGGCTATCGCGCAAAAGGGCGCTGCGCCCGACGTTCTGGTGCTTTCAGCCACGCCCATCCCGCGGACGCTTTCGCTGGTGCTGTTCGGCGACGTGGACGCATCGGTCATCGACACGCTGCCGCCGGGCAGAAAGCCCGTCGAGACGGCGCTCGTTCCGCCGCAGAAGCGGGAGGATATGTATCGCTACGTTGCGAAAAAAGCGGCGCAGGGCGAGCAGGCGTATGTGGTCTGTCCGCTGATCGAAGCGTCGGAAACCGTCAGCGCCCATTCGGCGGAAGAGCTGTTTGAAACGCTGAAAAAAGGCGCGCTGCGCGATACGCCGGCGGAGCTTCTGCACGGGCGGATGGACAGCGCGCAGAAGGCCGAGATCATCGAGCGCTTCCGCACGGGCGAAACAAAAGTGCTCGTTTCGACCACGGTCATCGAGGTGGGCGTGGACGTGCCCAACGCCACGACGATCATCATCGAAAGCGCCGACCGGTTCGGCCTTGCCCAGCTGCATCAGCTGCGCGGCCGCGTGGGCCGGGGCGACAAACCGGCGCATTGCTTTTTGCTCACGGAAAACACCGGAAAAGAGACGCTTGAGCGGCTGCGAGTGCTTTGCACCTGCCGGGACGGGTTTGAGATCGCCCGAAAGGATCTGGAGCAGCGCGGGCCGGGAGATTTTCTCGGGACGCGGCAGAGCGGGCAGCGGGAGCAGCAGCTCCTTTCGCTGGCGGACAGCATGGAGACGCTTCAGGAAGGACAGGCCATGGCGAAGGCTATTTTGACGCAAGAGCGCTGGGAGCCGTACCGGGAGGCGCTGTTTCAAACGGTGCGCCGCGTCTATGCGGAAAAGTACCGGCAGATCGCCCTCAATTAAACACAAGGAAAACAAAGACAAGGAAGCAGTCGAAAGGATTCGGCTGCTTTTTGCGCTTCAAAATTTTGTGCTTCTAAATTTTGTATTGGAAAGTTTCAGCAACGCATTGGGATATTTCCAGTGTATCCTTTGCGAAACGGGAGATAGTAATAGCACAGACGCAAAAGGAGGTGAAAAAGCCATGACGAGCAGAAACAAAGCGCTCATTCCGGAAGCGCAGCAGGCGCTTGACAGCTTGAAAACCGAGATCGCCAGTCAGATCGGCGTCGATTACACCCAGGCGGACAAGGGCACGCTTTCGGCGCGGCAGAACGGTTCTGTCGGTGGCGAGATGGTGCGCAGGATGATCGCCTTTGCGGAAGAGAGTATCCGCTGAAACGGGCCAACGATCCAGTCATTCAGTTTCCCGCAAAACGGGAGAAATACAACAAGGAAAAGAAAGGAAAAAGAAACATGAACTCCAACAACCAGAGCAGCAACAGCTATGCAAACACCTCCCCCCAGGCCATGCAGAACCTCGACAAGATGAAATACGAGATCGCCAACCAGCTGGGCGTCAACCTCAAGCAGGGCTACAACGGCGACCTGACCAGCCGCGAGGCTGGTTCCGTCGGCGGCGAGATGGTCAAGCGCATGATCTCCTACGCCGAAAAGAACATGAACGGCGCCAACGGCTGACGAGAGCCGAAAAGAAGGCGGTGCAAAGAAATTGCATCGCCTTTTTGCTGTTCGTTTCAAAATGCGGTGGAAAAGTTGTCAGCAATGTGTTATAAATAGATAGAAGTAAATTGGTGCATTTTGCACGAAATTTTCCCAATCAGAAGGAGAACGAGAGACGATGATAAAACTGATTGTGACGGATATGGACGGTACGCTGCTTGACGGCGACAAAAAGCTGAGCAAGCGCTTTGGCCCTGTGCTGCGCGAGCTGCGCAAGATGGGAGTGTATTTTGCCGTGGCCAGCGGCCGGCAGCCGGAGGATCTGAAGCTGACGTTCGGCGACTGCGCCGAGGACATCATCTATATCGGCGGAAACGGCGGTCTGGTGGTCAATGGCGAAGAGCTCGAATACATCGCCGAATTTGACCGGGCAAAGGTGGAACAGATCGTCTGTCACGCCCGGAAAATTCCCGAGGCGCGCACGGCCCTTTGCGGCGCGAAAAGCTTTTATATCGACAATGAGGACGGCTGGTTCCGCTATATGGTGGATCGCTATTTCAAAAACGTCACCGTGCTCGACGACGTGCTCAAGGCATATGAAGTCGATCAGATCTACAAAATTTCCATCAACACGGAAATCGAGCCGGAGATCAACCTCTATCCGCAGATGATGGAATATGCCGATTACTGCGACCTGCTCCTTTCGGGCGAGCACTGGCTGGATCTGCTCAAAAAGGGCGAAAACAAGGGCAAGGCCATTGCCACGCTCCAGAAAAAGCTGGGCGTTTCCTTTGAAGAAACGGCTATTTTTGGCGATTATCTCAACGATGTGTCCATGATGCAGAGCGGGTACTACAGCTATGCGATGAAGAACGCCCATCCGGATATCAAGGCGCTCAGCCGCTTTGAGACAAAGCTGACCAACGAAGAAGATGGCGTGATCGAGACGCTCATCGAGCTGTTCGGCCTGGGGGGAAAGGGGCTGTAATGGCGAAAATCAAAATGGTCGTGACCGATCTGGACGGTACGCTGCTCGACCACAAAAAAGAAATTTCTCCCGGCTTTTTTCGTTTGTTGGGCGTGATGCGGGAACGGGGCGTCCGGCTGGTCACGGCGACGGGACGGCAGTACGACGATATTGCGTTTCGCTTTGGCGAGTACGCCGGGGAGCTGATGTGCGCCGGAGGAAACGGGACGATCCTGACCGACGGCAGCAAGGTGCTGCGGATGCACTGCGTCGCGCGGGAGGACATCGTCAAGGTGATCGAAACGGTGCGCCCTCTGCCGGACGTGTATCCGCTCCTTTGTGGGATCGACAGCGTTTATGTGGAGGACGACGCGCCCTGGTTCCGCCATCTGGTGGACATTTATTGCCAGAAAATCGTGGAGATGCCGGATATTTCCGCTGGATTTGACCGGGATCGCATTTTCAAAATCGCCCTCGCAAGCAAGGACGACGACGTCATGCGCGAGACGGCAAAGGCGCTTTCTCCCTTTTTGGAAAAGTTTGAAATTTTGCCGTCGGGCGACAGTTGGCTGGACGTGATCGTCCGGGGCGCAAACAAGGGCAGCGCCATTGACGAGCTGCGGGAGATTTGCGGCGTGGCCTTTGAAGAGACGGCGGTGTTCGGCGATTACCTCAACGACATGTCCATGATGGACAAGGGCTACTACAGCTTTGCCATGAAAAATGCCCATCCGGACATCAAGGCGGCGGCGCGCTTCGTGACGGAATACACCAACGAAGAGGACGGCGTGGCCAGAGAGCTGGCAAAGCTGCTGGACGTGGCGCTCTGAGCGGGCGGCAAAAGGGGAAGGCGAGGAACCTTCCCT
>JAEYFO010000007.1 GCA_023402915.1 Bacillota bacterium
CCCTGCGACTTTTTCGGCGGCGACCTCATGGGCATTGCCGAAAAGCTGCCCTACCTTTCGTCGCTGGGCGTGAACTGCCTGTACCTCAACCCCATTTTTGAATCGCCCACCAACCACAAATACAACACCGGCGACTACCGTTCCATCGACCCGATGTTCGGCAACGAAGAAACCTTCCGCGCACTGTGCAAACAGGCCAAAGCGCTGGGTATCCGCGTGATTCTGGACGGCGTGTTCAACCACACGGGGGACGATTCGCTCTACTTCAACAAATTCTGCCGCTACGATTCCGTCGGCGCGTGCAATTCGCCTGATTCGCCCTATTATTCCTGGTACACTTTCACGCAGTATCCCTCTTCCTACAAGAGCTGGTGGGGCTTTTCCTCCCTGCCGGAGGTAAACGAGCAGTCCGCCTCCTACCGGGACTTCCTTGTCCAAAGCGACGACGCCGTGCTCAAGCACTGGGTGCGGGCAGGCGCGTCCGGCTGGCGGCTGGACGTGGCGGACGAGCTGCCCGACGAGTTCATTGCCCTTTTGCGGCGGGAGCTGAAGCAGACCGACCCCGACGCGCTGCTCTTGGGCGAGGTATGGGAGGATGCGTCCAACAAATTTTCCATGGGCTGCGAGCGGCGCTACGTGTTCGGCGACGAGCTGGATTCCGTCATGAACTACCCCCTGCGGGACGCAATTTTGGGTTTCTTCCTTGGAAAATTCCCGGCAGAGCAGGCGGTGTCCCAAATGGAATCCCTGCGGGAAAACTACCCGCCGCCCTTCTTCTTCTCCTGTTTGAACCTGCTCTCTTCCCACGACGTACCCCGCGCGCTGAGCCTGCTTTCGGGCGGGCCGGACAAGGACAGCGGCATGACGCGGGAGCAGCAGGCGCTCTGGAAGCCCACGGTGGAAGCCCGCGCCCTGGGCAAACGGCGGCTGGCGGCGGCCACGGCGCTGCAGATGTGCCTGCCCGGCGCGCCCTGCGTCTATTATGGCGACGAGGCGGGCGCAGAAGGGCTGATGGATCCCTTCAACCGGGGCACGTACCCCTGGGGGAAGGAGGACGAAGCGCTGCTGTCGGAGTTCTCCCGCTGGATGAACCTGCGGCAGCGAACGGCGCTCCTGCGCACAGGGCGGATGCTGCTGTTCGCCCCCCACAAGGACGTGCTCGCCGTGCTGCGCTTTGCTTCGGACGGAACGGACGCGCTGGGCAACCCCTGCGAAAACGGCGCATATCTGCTGCTTGTGAACCGAAGCGGCGCGCCCTGCAAAGCGGCTCTGGATGCGTCCGCCCCGCTGCAAGGCCCGGACGCGCTGGCGGCGGGCGGTTTTTTCGGCCTGTGGGAGCCCGTTTTGCAAAGCGGCTGCGCCTTGCCCTCCCCCGTCCGGTGGAAAAACGGCGCGCTGCGCCTGACGCTGCCGCCCCTTTGCGCCTGCCTGTTTGCCCGCCGAAAAATCTGACGGGCGCTTGACACAAGGAGGAATGCTTTTTGAAACGGGAAGCTCAAAACGCTCTGCTGTGGGAGCAGGAGGGCGAGCGGGACAGCCTGCGCCCCCTGACCCCCAAGACCCGCCCCAGGCTGCTGCTGCTCCTGCTGGCGGCGCTGCTGGTTTTTGCGCTGCTGGCCGTGGCGTTGTCCATTCCAAACGGCCCGGAGGACGTGTCGTTTGAATACGAAGCGCTGCTCAAGGAGGTGCGCTACGACGCGGACGGTCACGTCACAGCCCTTTTGACCACGCCGATCGGCCTTGGCTATGACGAGCTGCTGGTGCTGGTGGAGCGGGGCAAAAAGCCCGTCACGCCTTCGGGAAAAACTTCCTATAAAAAGCTGGAAGCGGGTGCGTTGCTTTTCATTTCCGTTAAGGAGGGCACGACCCTTCAGCCCGGCACGCCGCCCAGTATCCAGGCGGACGTAGTCATGGTAAAGAGCATCCAGTAGCGGAGCTTTCGCGCGGCGCGACCCGATCGCAGAGGAGCCGCAGGTTTTCTCTCTGCCAAAAAATTCAAAAACCGAAACCCGGCGCACTGCTCTTTCTTTCCACCAAGGAGGGTATGCTTCCCTTCAGCCCGGCACGCCGCCCACCATTCAGGCAGACGCGGACGCGGTCATGGTAAAGAGCATCCGGCAGCGGAGCTTTCGCGCGGCGCGACCCAATCGTGAAGAATCCGTAAACTTCCTTTCAGCTTCTTTGACATCCGGCGCACGCGGAGTATAGAATGGTTTCTGTACACACGCGCGCCGGATCGCTCGTTTCAGCGGCCGCTTTTTCGGCGCGGAAAGGAGCCCCATTTGAACCGGAGGACACGAAACATGCTCTCGCTGTTTCTTCTGCTTGCGGCCGTCGCCGCCATTTTGCTCGTCGAGCCGCTCATTTTGACCACAGAGCGCAGGACCCTCGCCGCGCCCGAAGCCCTTTCCGGGCTGAAGATCGTCTTTGCCAGCGACCTGCACGGCGGCGGGCCGGTCTCCCTTTCGCGCATTGAATCGCTCGTCAAAAAGATCAACGCCGAGCAGCCGGACGTGGTGCTTCTGGGCGGCGATTTTGCGGACGACGAGCAGGACGCGAAAAACGTCTTTTCCCGCCTGTCCAAGCTGCGGGCCAAATCGGGCGTGTTCGCCGTGCGCGGCAACCACGACACGCCCTACGACAGCGCCCGGCTCATGCGGGAGGCGGGCATCACCCCCTGCGAGAACGCGGGCTACTGGGTCAAATACGGCGACAGCCGCCTGCGCATTCTGGGTGTGGACGACTACAACACCGGAGAGACCGACGCGGTCACGGCGCTGGGCGACGCGACGGAGCAGGACTTCACGCTGCTCCTTTGCCACAATCCCCTCTCCCTTTCGGAAGTGGCGGAGCAGGTGGGCGCAAACGTCATCGACTACGCGCTGTGCGGCCATACCCACGGCGGGCAGGTGACGCTGCTGGGGCTGTGGAGCCCGCTGGGCGACCGGGCGTTTCCGGCCTACAGCAGCCAGTGGGTCGATCGCAGCGGCATCACGGCGCTGTATTCCAACGGCGTCGGCACCACGGCGCTGCCCATCCGCTTCATGGCCCCGCCGCAGTACCACATTCTGACGCTGGGCTGAGCGGCGTTCCCGTTTTTGAATCTTTCCCAAAGACCGCAGTCTTTTCGTGCTGCGGTCTTTTTGCTTTCGCCGCGTTCCTTTTTCAAAGCGGTCCTTTCAAATCCGCCCTTCCGGCTTCTTGCAACCGGCGGGACGCACATTCCCCCGTTTTCGCTTTCCTTCCTTCAAAAAACGCTGTATAATGATAAAATACGCAGGTTTTTCTTTTCGGTGCAGTCAGTCAACGACAACTCACCTTTTTTCTCCACAAAACAGATCACGCAGTACGGAAGGCATTTGTGCCGGTCGAACTGTCAAGCCGAAAGATCGGCGAATTTCCCCGCCAACAAATTGGCAAATTGGCAAGGATTTCGATTTGACAGAACACACACAAACGGAAGGAGTCTCTTTATGTGGAACCCAGAAGCTGAAACCATGAACCGGAGCGAACTGGAGCAGCTCCAGCTGGCGCGGCTCCAAAGCACCGTCCGCCACGTCTATGAAAACGTCCCGATGTACCGGACGCGGCTGGACGAAGCGGGCGTGCGCCCCGAGGACATCCGCACGCTTTCGGACATTCGAAAGCTGCCCTTTACGGTCAAGGACGACCTGCGGGACAACTATCCCTTCGGCCTGTTCGCCGTGCCCATGCGCGACATCGTGCGCATTCACGCCTCTTCCGGCACGACCGGAAAGCCCACCGTCGTCGGATACACCAAGAGCGACCTTGCCATGTGGTCCGAGGCCGTGGCGCGCCTTGCGGTGGCGGGCGGGGCCTGCGCGGACGACATCGCCCAGATCTCCTTTGGCTACGGCCTGTTCACCGGCGCGCTGGGGCTGCACTACGGCCTTGAGCGGGTGGGCGCGTCCGTCGTTCCCATCTCGTCGGGCAACACCGAGCGCCAGATCCAGCTCATGCGCGATTTCGGCGTGTCCCTGCTGGTGGCCACGCCCAGCTACGCCATGTATCTGGCGGAAACCGCCGAGCGGCTGGACATGATGAAGGACATTCACCTGCGGGTCGGCCTGTTCGGCGCGGAAGGCTCCACCGAGGAAATGCGCCGCCAGCTCGAAGAGCGCTGGGGCTGCGTCGTGACGGAAAACTACGGTCTTTCCGAGATCATCGGGCCGGGCGTTTCGGGCGAATGCGTCTGCCACAACGGCATGCACATCAACGAGGATCTTTTCTACATCGAGATCCTCGACCCCGCCACAGGCGAACCCGTGCCGGACGGCGAATACGGCGAAGTGGTCATCACGCCTCTGATGAAAGAGGCGCTGCCCATCCTGCGCTATCGCACGCACGACATCTCCCGCATTCTGCCGGGGACCTGCCCCTGCGGCAGGATGTTCCGCCGCATGGCCGGGCTGACCGGCCGCACGGACGATATGCTCATCATCCGCGGCGTGAACGTGTTCCCCAGCCAGATCGAGGGCGTTCTGCTGCACACGAAGGGCATCGGGCCCCATTACGAGATCGTCGTCACCCGGGAAAACTACCTCGACCGCATCGAAGTGCGGGTGGAGCTGGCGGACGCCTCCGTTCTGGAGCGCTGGAGCGAGCTGGAAGCCATTCAGCATTCCATTCAGCACGACCTGCGCACCGTCGTGCAGCTGGACGCGAAGGTGACGCTGCTTTCGCCCAACACCCTCGAACGCTTTGAGGGCAAGGCAAAGCGCGTGCGCGACCTGCGCTAAGCGGGCTTTTTCGAGGTTCTCTGAAATCTTTCGGAATTCTTCGAGAATTTTTTAAAACCCTTTGAAACCATCGGGGAGCGCGGCGCAAAAAGCCCGCCTTTCCCTTTCACACAACACACAAATTTTTTCCGGAAGCGTCAAACCGAAAAACGGCAGACAGCCGGCATTCCACGGCAAAAGCGAAACACTGGCGGATAACCGTTCAAGAGGCCAAAGCGCAGCAGCGGGAAGTCCATCGGTCAGCAGCGACCAAAAACCGCCGGGCGACGGCCAAAAACCGACAGGAAACGCCCCACCCGCTCTGCCCAACAGGCCGACCCCAACGGGCAAAGCCAGCGGCCAGCGCGCAGCCGCCGAACGTCCAAAGCCGAAAAGCCGTTTTTCGCGTTTCTCCGCTTCCACAGGAGGGTACGCAATGAAAGAACTGATGCTGGGCAATGAAGCCATTGCCCGCGGTGCCTACGAGGCCGGCGTCCGGGTCGTTTCTTCCTACCCCGGCACGCCCAGCACCGAGATCACCGAAAACGCCGTCCGCTACGACGGCGTGTATGCCGAATGGGCGCCCAACGAAAAGGTGGCGCTCGAAGTCGCCCTCGGCGCGTCCATCTCCGGCGGCCGCGCCCTGTGCTGCATGAAGCACGTGGGGCTGAACGTCGCCGCAGACCCGCTCTTTACCGCCGCCTATACCGGCGTCAACGCCGGGCTTGTGCTGGTGGTGGCGGACGATCCGGGCATGCACTCGAGCCAGAACGAGCAGGACAGCCGCTTTTACGCCCGCTCCGCTCACGTGCCCATGCTCGAGCCGTCCGATTCGCAGGAATGCAAGGACATGCTCGCGCGCGCCTACGCCCTGAGCGAACAATACGACACCCCCGTGCTGCTGCGCGTCACGACCCGCATCGCCCACGCCCGCAGCCTGGTCAGCCTGTCCGAGCCGCAGGAAGTCCCCCTTCGCGAC
The DNA here is from genome assembly GCA_023402915.1 of Bacillota bacterium. GTDB lineage: Bacteria > Bacillota > Clostridia > Christensenellales > CALWSW01 > JAEYFO01. The sequence continues at coordinate 5,719 of JAEYFO010000007.1, forward strand.
TATGTGAAGGACATGCGAAAGTACGTCATGATGCCCGGCAACGCCAAGGGCCGCCACGTCGTTGTCGAGGCGCGGGAAAAGCGCCTGATGGAGGACTGCAACGGCTTCTCCGACCTGAACCGGGTGGAAATGAACTCCAAAAAGCTGGGCGTGGTCTGCTCCGGCGCGGCCTATGATTACGTGAAGGAAGCGCTGCCCGAAGCGTCCGTTTTGAAGCTGGGCATGGTCTATCCGCTGCCCAAAGCGCTCATCACGGATTTTGCTTCCAAGGTCGAAGAGCTGATCGTCGTCGAGGATATGGAGCCGTTTTTCGAGGACGCCATCAAAAGCTGGGGCATTCCCTGCCACGGAAAAGAGCAGACCGGCCTTCAGGGCGAGCTGTTCGTCCGAAAGCTCTCCACGCTCTTTGCAAACGCGCCCGCCGCAGGTCCGCAGGAAACGCCCGGCGTGCCGCCCCGCCCGCCCGTGCTCTGCCCCGGCTGCCCGCACCGCGCGGTGTTTTACGTGCTCCATAAGCTCAAGGCGCACGTCTCGGCGGACATTGGCTGCTATACCCTCGGCGCGATGAAGCCCCTTGACGCGGCGGATTCCGTCGTTTGCATGGGCGCGTCCATCGGCATTGCCCACGGCGCGGAAAAAGCCCGCGGCAGCAGCTTTGCCCGGGACACCGTGGCCGTCATCGGCGATTCGACGTTCATGCACTCCGGCATGACCGGCCTGGTCAACGCCGTCTACAACGAAGGCACCGGCACC
>JAEYFO010000038.1 GCA_023402915.1 Bacillota bacterium
GCGATGATGGCCAGCTTCTGCTTCATGCCGTGGGAATAGGCGGAAATGGGCTGCGCCAGAGAATCCGTCAGCTCGAAGCGGTCGCCAAGGGTGCGGATGCGCTCTTTCCGGTCGGCCGCGCTGACGCCGAACACGTCCGCGATGAAGTTGAGGAACCTGATGCCCGTCATGTAGTCGTAAAGGTCGGGATTGTCGGGAATATAGGCGAACTGCTTCTTGCAGGCGATGGGGTCGGCCGTGATGGACGTGCCATTGATGGCGACCTCGCCCTTGTCAAAGCGCAGAATGCCCGCGACGGACTTGAGCGTCGTGGTTTTGCCCGCGCCGTTGTGGCCGATGAAGCCGCAGATCTCGCCCGGCGCGATATGCAGGCTCAGGTCGTCAACGGCGGCCTTGTTTCCGTAGAATTTGCTCAGGTGTTCAATGTTCAGCATGATGCGTAAAGACTCCCTTCTCGCTGCGCCGCGCCGGAATGCACCCGGCGGACGGGGATGCCTGCCGAAAGCGGCAGGACGGTAAAACGGCGGCTGTTGACTTTATCGCCGTTGCTGTTCGTGAAAAATCAGACAAAAATTTCTGGCTCTCTTTTGCAAATCGTGCGTCGTGCGCCGCGGATCACAAAAATCAGGCTTTCTGCTTTTTCGTCCGCGGCTTGGGCAGCGGCGTGTTCGCTTCCAGAACGGGAAGCACTGCGTCGAGCAGCGCCCGGTCGTCCATGTCGAGGATGAAATGCTCCTTTGCACCGGGATAGGGCACGCCGCAGGGAGGGGACGCCATCTGCTCCGCCAGCGCGGGCAGCTTTTTGATGAAAACCGTGTCGTCGCAGACCATCACGACGGGCTTGTCGTTGAGATAGACCAGATATTCTCCGAACATCTTCTTTGCGCGGATCGCGCCATAGGGCTGAAGCCGTTCGCAGACATAATCGAGATACTGTGCGCTGCTTGCCATCAAGAACCTCCTTCGAAAGCCTCCTTGAAACGGGAAAGGGCGGCGGATTCTCACGATGTTCAATCCTGAAAAAGCCGAAAATTCGGAGAAAATCAGAACGTTTTTTCGACGATTCAAAAAAGAAAACAGAGCGCTTCTTCGGGATTTCTTCATTATGGAACGCGCGCCATTCCCTGTCAAGATGTTTCAGTTATTTTTAAGACAAACATAACAAACGTTTTTCAAAACCTCAGCGCTCCCTTTCGCCCTCCTTCTGCCCGGCGCTGAGCTGTGCGCCATAGCGGCACAGCAGCGACGCGACGAGGAACATGGCGCCCAGCGCCACGGAGCTTGCGCCGTCAAGATGGAGCGGGACGATGTCCGCAAACTCATGAGCCAGCACGGCCTGAAAGATTTCGGCCACGATCAGCGAGCCCAGCGGGATGCAGATGGTCAAAATGCCCAGCCGGAACAGCTCCTTGGCGCTCTCTTCCACAAAGGGCGTGCCGTCCGCCAGCTCCCGGCGGAAATAGTGCTCCGCAAATTTGGCCAGCACGGCTTCTCCGCTCAGGACGATCAGCAGCGCGGCCATGGAAGCGTACAGCGTGCCCACGCTCATTTCCGCCTGCGTCGAGATCAGGCTCTGAAACGTTACGCCGCCCAGCTTGAGCGTTTCCAGACCCAGCGCAAGGCAAAAAATGCCGGCGGCGCACAGGCAGCCGCCCACGATGGAGCAGATGAAAGCGATTTTACAAAGGATTTTTCCGATTTGATAAAGCTTTTGAAGGATTGCGAGCGTGCGGTTCATGGGGTTCCTCCTTGACGAAATAAAAACGAAAGAGTACGGCGATTCGGGCGGTTTTTTCAAAATCCGGGAGCCGGAAATGCCCTTGCCGCATGAGGGTTCGGCGGAAACGGGTGTTGGGCGTTGGACGGTTTTCGATTTTTCAGCCGCCGAGCCATTGGCTCCGCGCAATGCCGTAGACCGCCGTCTGCTCGCCCTCCGCGTCGAGAAACGTTTCGCAAAGGCTCATGCCGTTGGCGCGCGCCAACGCGGCGGACGGGCGGTTGGATCGTTTCATATAGGAAAACACAATTTGAAAGGGCGTGTGGGAAAACGCCCAGTTCAGACAGGCGCGGCAGGCTTCTTTGCCGTAGCCCCGGCGCTGGAAGGGCCGGGCGATGTGATAGCCCAGCTCCGGCAGGATCGTGCCGTTGACGGTTTGCATGGTCAGGCCGCAATCGCCGATCATGCGCCCGTTTTCCCGCAGGCACACCGCCCACAGGCCAAAGCCGAACACGCGGCAGCGCTCCCGGTTTTTGCGAATCCAGCCCGCCACCCGCGTTTCGTCGAAGGTATAGGGGTAATGCTGTATGATGTCCGAATCGGCAAGGACGGCGTATAGCGCGTCAAAATCCCCGTCCGTCATTTCCCGGAGAAACAGGCGCGGCGTTTCCAAGATCCGCCTGCCCTGCCCGGCTTGCCGTGCGGTCAATTCTGAGGTCGTCATTCTTAGTTCCTCCGCACCGGCTGTCCGTCAGGCGTTGACGTTGACGATGCTGGCGTAAACGTCCTCCGGGATCATGGGCGAGCCGATCTCTTCAAGAAGGGCGGCGTCGATGGTTCCGGCCGCGGCGTACTGCCGCCCCGCCTGTTTGACCAGCTCCAACCGGAGCGCGGTCACGGCGGCGGCTTCCGGCGCGCTGAACATGGGGCTTTCCGGCACGGTCAGAATCGTGTGGTTGTTGGGAAACAGCAGCTCAAACTGCGCCACGGCCGATTCGAAATTCTTCCGGCTGTTGGGAAAGCCGCAGCCGCAGATCATGACGTAACTCAAATGCGAATAGTCCCGCTGGCCGGGATGCTCGTAGCGCTCCCCCACTTTTTTCATGGCCAGAGAGCTAAGCGGAAGCGTGCGGTCAATGAGGTTTTTCAGCGGCGCGGGCATTCCGTAGCTGTGGAGCGGGAAACTGAACAGCAGTAGGTCGCTTTCAAGAATTTCCTCCAAAATGGCGCGCATATCGTTGTCGTGGCGGCAGAGCCCGCCGTTTTTCTTGCAGGCGAAGCAGCCGCGGCAAAAGGCGATGTGCCGGTCGATGACGTCGATAACGGAAATCTGCTGCGGCGCAGCCTCCTTCATGCCCTGCAAAAACGCCCGGGTCAGGTGCATCGTGTCGCTTTGCTCCCTCTTGGGGCTGCCGTTCAAAACAAGGATCTTCATGGTCCCCTCTCCCTCCTGACGATCGGCGCGGACGCAAAGCGCCTGAACTTTGGTTTTTGAAAAGCGTCGGGCGCTCCCGCAGGAAGAATGCGGCGGGACTCCCGGCAGAATTTGGAATCGTTCGTTCAAAATTTCAGAAAAACGCGGCGGTTTTACTGAAAAGAACGAGCGGTTTTCATTGCTTCACCAGCTCTTGAAAAACGCTGTCCCGGTCAAAGGCGTCGACCGCAAAGCCGGGAATTTCCTTGATGGCCTTGCAGAGGCTCACGCTGAACCCCGTGAGGATCCGGCCGGTTTCCTGTTCGGAATAGGGGCAGCTTTCGGTGACGATCAGCGTCGCCAGACTGTGAACCACCAGCCAGAGGTCGCGAAAATAGCGGTCGGCCTCCGGCGCGGTCAGGCGATAGATTCTTTCGAGCGACGGCCGCACCAGCGCCTGAAAATGCGCCATGGCGGCAAATGCGCCGCAGGGCTTCCCCTCGCCGGACGGCGGCGTCAGAAACAGCAGCCGGTACAACTCCGGCTCTTCCCGCGCAAACCGGAGATATTGCATCCCGAAGCCGAAAAACGGCACGCTTTCGGAAAGACCGATAGCGGCATAGCCGTCGTATACGGCTTGTGCAGCGGCATAGACCGCCTCCTTCACCGCTTCCATGGAACCAAAGCAGGTGAACACCGGCTGCGTGGAAGCGCCCAGCTCTTTGGCAAGGGTTTTGGCCGTCAAAGCGCCGATCCCCCGGCTGCGCACAACGCGCAGCGCCGCTTCCGTCATTTCTTCTTTGGTGAATTTGTTCCGTGGGGCCATAACACCGCACCCTTTCTATAATCATTAATATATATCATATGTTATATATCAATGATTATAGGCTTATCGAATTGCTTTGTCAAGAAAAAATCAACATTTTTGCCTGCGCCTTGAAGAAAGACGGGTTCAACGCATCCAGCGCGGACGAACCGTCAGGCGTTTCAGCGCCGCCGCACGAACCGCGGGCCCTCTTTGCCAACCGTTCCAGTCGGGACAAAGCCACATTTTTCCAAAACGCGCTGAGACGCACGGTTTTCCGGGTCTGTTTCCGCTTCCACGCAGAGAACGCCCGGCTGTGAGAGCGCCCAGCGCACAGCGGCTTCAACCGCTTCCGTCGCGTAGCCGCGTCCCTGCTGCTCCTCGAGCAGGCCGTAGCCGATCTCCACAGCGCCCGACGGCGCGAGCCCCTTGAAACAGAGATCGCCCAACATGGTTCCGTCCTTGTCCGCGATGATCCAGGCGGCGTACCAGATCCATTGCTCCGGATGGGCCAGCGCGCCCGCAAGCATTTCTTCGTAGGCAAGCCGGAGCTCTTCGTCCGTTTGCGCGGCAATGAGCTGCTCCATTTGCGCTTGAGTCGCCACAGTAAGGCGCAGGCGCATCGTTTCGAGCTTCATCTTTCGTCTCCTTTGAGATTTTTTGCTGAGATCATGCAGATTTTATTGAAAACTTCAGAGAATAACTTCCGAAAATTTTTACAGCTCCCGTCGGCTGAATTCATTTTGCCGCGGCGTTTCGGCAGCTGATGAGGTACCCTCAGTTTTGACGAAGGCACACACGCCTCCGGCCGCCGGATTTTTTGGATTTCTGCGTTCTCGCCGCTCAAAATAGGGTTCGC
>JAEYFO010000106.1 GCA_023402915.1 Bacillota bacterium
CGCTCGAGGGAAAATTCCCGGGCGTGGAGATCGTTTTTCTGCCGGGGAACGCCCAGCCGGCTTCGGGCGGCACGGCGTTTCGGGACAAGGCGCAGCAGGTATTCGGCCAGATCGAGGAAACGGACTAAGCAACCCCACGGCGCGCCGGAAACGGCCGCACAGCAATCACAATTTCAAACCAGAAAAACGGAGGAACAAAACCGATGGCAAGAGGATTCAACATGCCCCGCGGCGGCGGAAACATCAACCAGCTCATGAAGCAGGCGCAGAAAATGCAGGCCGACATGACCCGGATGCAGGAAGAACTCAACGAGCGCGAATTCGAAGCGAGCGCGGGCGGCGGCGTGGTCACGGCGGTCGTCACCGGACGCAAGGAGCTCAAATCCATCACGCTGGCGGAAGAGATCGTCGATCCGGACGATATCGAGATGCTGCAGGATCTGGTGGTGGCGGCGGTCAACGAGGCCATCCGCAAGGCGGACGAAACCGTGACGGCGGAAATGAGCAAGCTCACCGGCGGCATGAATCTGGGGTTCTGAGGCGCATAACGGATCATGAATCAGCAGCTTGAACCCATCGCAAAGCTGGCGGCGCAGCTGTCCCATCTGCCGGGCGTCGGCGCAAAAACCGCCCAGCGGCTGGCCTATCATATCATCGAAATGCCGGAGGAGGAAGTCAAAAAGCTGGCGGGCGCCATGACGGAGGCGAAGGAGCGCATTCACTACTGTGAGATCTGCGGAAATTATACCGAGGGAAAGCTCTGCGCCGTCTGCGCGGATCCGAACCGCAGCAGCGACGTGCTTTGCGTGGTGCGCGATCCCAAGGACATGATGGCCATGGAAAAAACCCGGGAGTTTTCCGGACGATACCACATTCTTCACGGCATCATCTCCCCTATGGACGGCGTGGGCCCGGACGACATCCGCATCAGGGAGCTGGTGGACCGCATCCCGAAGGAACAGGTCAAAGAAGTCATTCTTGCGACGAATCCAGATATCGAGGGCGAAGCCACGGCTTCCTATATTTCCCGTCTGCTCAAGCCCATGGGAGTAAAGGTCACGCGCATCGCGCACGGCATCCCCATCGGCGGAAATCTCGAATACGTCGATGAGATCACGCTCAGCAAAGCCCTTGAGGGCCGCAGGGAAATGTGAAAAAATCCGAACTTTTTCAAAGAATCCGGAACAAAACTTCCGGGAAAATCGTAAGTACCACAGAGATCATCGCAAAGGAGCAGAACGAATGGGACGCAAAACCGGAACAACAAGGCTGTGCGCGCTGCTGGCGGCAGCGGCCCTGCTGCTGGGCGGATGCGGCGTTTCCGGACAGGACAGCTACGAAGTGTTGGGCGAAGTGGCTTCCAACAGCGCCCCGCAGGCGACGGCCTACGATTTTCCCGCAACGCTGCGGCAGCTCTATCCCACGAGCGACCATGTGATCCTCGGGCAGGTGCGTTCGATTTCCGGAAAGACGGCGCAGGTGCTGACGGTCAAGGTCATAGAAGGCACGTTTCTTTCCGAGGACGATCTGGTGGATGTGACGTTCCCGGAAGCGGCAAAGCCGGAAACGGACGAGATTTATCTTCTGTTTTTGCAGGAAAAGGACGGAAAATTTCAGGTGCAGGTGGACGCGGCCGGCCTGATCTGCGTTCAGGAGGAACTGCTCGTGCTCCAGTCGGGCAGCTCCATCTCGCTGACGCAGGCGCTTTCCGACATCGACAAAATCCAGAATTTTGTCTATATCCCCTCCTATTTCACCTATTACCGCGAGCTGGACGAGCTGGTTCGCGGCTCGTCGGTCGTTTTTACCGGCACGGTAATCTCCGTCGGCGAGACGAAAGAAACGCGCTTTTACGTCCGCGAGGCCGGTCTGGAAGAAATTACCACATCGCCGAGCGTTTCCGTCGGCATCGCCGTGCAGGAGTTTTTGAAAGGGTCGGCGGCGCAGCAGATTCAGGTCATCCTTTCAGACGATATGTATGCAAACACAACGATCGAATCCACCTTCGATCAGGCGGCGTACAGCAAGGAAAATATGCCCGCCCTGGAGGAAGGGATGCAATACCTCTTCTTCCTGGTGGAATCCCCGGCGGGGAAGCACGGAAGCTACTATCTGTTCGTCAATCCCTTCCAGGGGTATGTGCCCCTCTATAGCGACGAGACGCTCATCCCCATTCCGATCAATGCGCCGTTTTCCTATATGCAGGACATGGAGAGCGTCCGCATGGACATCGCGGCCATTCTCAGCGGCGAATACCGTTCGGAGGAATACGATTCTTCCGAGGAATACAGCACGTCGATTCTGGGATAATATTGCTGGAAATCAGAAAAAACGTCCGAAATTGTGCTTCGGGCGTTTTTTGCAGCAGTTTGCCGAAAAATCTGATTTTTGAAATTCATCGGATGCAGCGGCGCAGAGTGGAGATTCCTCTGTTTTCCCTCATGGGCGGGATTGTAGCGCTGAATGTTGCGCTGACATTTCGATTTTTTGATTTGACTTTCAAAAAGCATCCTGCGGCGGACGCGGCGAGGAAGAAAAGGAATAAAACGGGAACAAAAACAGCACCCGTCAGCGGGAAGAACGAAAGCCTTCTCCCGGCGGATGCTGTTTTTTATTTTGGAAAAAGTTGAAAAAACAAAGCGCGGCCTATTTTCGACCGATATCCATGCGGTAGTGCATCCCCTCAAAGGAGACGAGCGAAACGCCCGCATAGGCTTTTTGAATGGCTTCGTCCATCGTGGCGGCCACGGCTGTGACCCCGAGGACGCGGCCGCCGGCGGTCAGGAGCTTCTCCCCTTCCGCCTTCGTTCCGGCGTGGAAGCACAAAAGCCCGGCGTCTTTGAGCGCGTCCAGCCCGAAAATTTCCTTCCCGGTCTGATACTTTTCCGGATAGCCGCCCGAAGCCAGCACCACGCAGACGGCGGCACCTTTTTTCCAGCGGACGATGGAAGGATCGAGAGAACCGGCGGCAGTCTGTTCCAGAATGGGCAGCAGATCGCTTTCAAGCAGCGGCAGCACTACCTGCGTTTCCGGATCGCCGAAACGGGCGTTGTATTCGAGCACCTTCGGGCCGGATTCCGTCAGCATCAGGCCGAAATACAGCACGCCGCGGAACGGGCAGCCCTCTTTTGCCATGGCGGCCACGGTGGGGGCCATGATGTGCTCTTCGACGAACGCAGCCACTTCCGGCGTGTACTTCGGGCTGGGCGCGAACGTTCCCATGCCGCCGGTGTTGAGCCCTCTGTCGCCATCAAGGGCGCGCTTGTGATCCTGCGCGCTGACCATGGGCACGAAACGTTCGCCGTCCACAAAGGCCAAGATGGACACTTCCGGCCCGGTCATGAACTCTTCGACGATGATTTTGTCCCCTGCCGCGCCAAAGACCTTTTTGCGCATGATGTCCTCGACGGCCTTATGCGCCTGCTCTTGCGTTTCGCAGATCAAAACGCCCTTTCCAAGCG
>JAEYFO010000208.1 GCA_023402915.1 Bacillota bacterium
GCCGACAGCGTGATCAGTCCCGCGATGGAGCAGACGTTGAGGATCTGGCAGTGGTTGCCCTGGGCCTTCATCTGCGGGATCCCAGCTCCAGAACGTGGACCAGGCCTGTTCCGCCCAGATGCAGCCGGAAAGAATGACGACCGTCAGCATCAAAAAGCCGAATGCGATCAGGCGATAGGACAGGTAGTCCATCTGCTTGAGCGTCGCGCTCTGTTCGTCCCCGTCCTTTTTGCACTGAATCAAATACTTCAGGCCGACACAGGCGGAAACGGCGAAGGACGCATAGGAGAACACGGCCGCGCCGATGTGCAGGCCGAACCAGGCGGAGCGCAGCGCGGGCATCAGGTCGGTGATCTCGCGGGGCAGCAGCGCCGCGTAGGAGAGAACCAGGAACACGACCGGCAGCGCGATGTTGCCCAGCCAGGACGCTTTGAGCTTGAAGTGCATCAGCAAATACATCAGCGCAATGCCCCAGGAGAAGGCTGTTGCAAATTCAAACTGATTGGACAAAGGCAGGCGTCCGGCAACCACGCCGCGCGCGATGATATAACCGCTGTGGAGCGCGAAGCCCGCAACAAATACCCACCAAGCAACGTTTCGGAGCGTTTCCTTTTTGAAGATACTGCCGCAGAACTGGAGGATCGTCGCCGCCAGATACAGCACCAGGCCACCGAAAAACAAAACATTGAGCATCTTGAATTACCCCTCGCTTTCTTCAAGTTCCAGATCGATCTGGGTTTGCAGGCCCACGTTGCTCTTCGGGCCGGAAATGGCGTAACCGCCATGATGCACCGTCACATACACAGGCGCGTGGAAGAAGCACAGCCACAGTCCCACGATCATCAATCCAAACGAGAGATAAAGCATACCCATCAGGATCGTCGAAACCGTTTTGACCAGAACGCCCGCCGCCATGACCGGCGCGTTGAACGTAAAGTAGATCCCGCCGCACTCGAGCGTTTCGCCCGGCGTGACCACACCCTCCTTGACGTCGTTCTCGCCGTTTTGGATAGCGATCTGATAGATGGGGTCTTCGTAAGTGCCGCTGTTGAGCAGGGAGACCTTGCCCTCTTCGTCCGTTTCATAGGCCGGATAGCAGCCGACATACATGATGCCCGCATTTTCCGACACGGTCAGCATCGTCGGTTCATCCAGCGTAATCTCGTCCGTGCCACCCGTTTCGGGATTTTTGATCGTCAGGGAACCCTTGACGCCGTAGGTCGATTGATAGTACTTGTGGCCGCCGAAGGACATGGGATAGTTGACGCTGATCTCACCGGTCTTTTCCGCACCGTTTTTCGCCGTCACAGTCAGAGTGCTGACGTAGTCGATCTTGCCGTCCTCGTCCGTCAAACGGAAATCGTTGACCTGAATTTTCGTCCCATCGGACAGCGTCGTGCTTTCGCCCGGCAGGATCGTATACTCGTCCGACACGGCAGAATACAGCGCCGCGCCCGCAAAAATCATCACCAGCAGAATGGAAAGATGGGTCACGAACGATCCGTAATGCCCCAGCTTGTTTTTGAAATAGACCGTCACGCCGTCGCGCTTCTCGGCCTTGAAGCGCTGCTTTTGCAGGAACGCCTCGAGCTTATCGCTCTTTTTCCCGGAAAGCTCTGTCTTTGCCGGAACCTTCGCCGCCCGTTCTATCCCCTCGCGCGCCGCTTTTGTCGTCAGGCGCAGGCGGGTGAGCGAGCACAGAATCAGATTGAGACCCAGCAGCGCCAGCAGCGCGATAAAATAGGGCGTTGAGAAAATGTGATCGAAGCCCAGCGCCCGGATCGTATTCGCAACGCTGCTTCCGTACTGTGCTTCGTAATACGCAGCTTCTTTTCCCTGAAGCACCACGGAGCCCACCAGCGAGCAAGCCACGATCAGCGCAAGCAAAATCACGCCAAAGGTCATGGAGCGCAGAAATTTGATGATTTTCAAATCGATCCTCCCCGATTTGCCGCTTCCTGCGGCGCGTTTTCGACATATTATTTTAATCGATGCTACAGCAAATTGCAAATGCATTTGCCAATGTCGCAACAATACAGTACAAAACATCTAAAAACAGCGCATCTTTCGTGCAAACCGCCTAAATCAGGCCGTTTCCGGACGCAAGCGCCGCCAAATCCAGGCGCTTTTCGCCCGCTTTTTGAAAAAATTCCCACCACTTTTGAAAACATCTATGGTTTTCATCCTGCGGGCAGTGCGAAATTCCCACGTTTTTTTCATCTTGCTTGAATCCGTCGTGCGAAGTGCGTACAATAAGTTCTGTTAGGTTTCCGGAACATTTATTACATCATATAAATATTCCTCTTGCAATATTCCTTTTGAAACAGTATAATGCCTGTGAGTTTGTTCTGTTTTCGACAATTCTGACTCACAGTTTCCGGCGTCCATTCTGTTTTTCTGAGAGGAGACTACCTTCATGAATTTTCTGGGAATCATCACGGGCGTGATCTGTTTTGCCGCCATCGGCCTGTTTCACCCCATCGTCATCAAAGCGGAATACTATTTTTCCAAAAAAGTCTGGCCCGTGTTTCTTGCTGCCGGACTGCTGTTTCTTTTCGCTTCCCTCTGGGTCAACGACCCGCTGCCCGCGTCCGTGCTCGGCGTTTTGGGCTGCTCGAGCCTTTGGAGCATTCCGGAGCTTTTCGAGCAGGAAAAGCGCGTGGAAAAGGGCTGGTTCCCCCGGCGCGGCGAAACAAAAGAAGAGATGGAAAAGAGACAAAAATGACGCTTTTGCGCCTCCGGCATTTTCGGCGGGCGGAGCGTTTCGCTTTGGCGGCTCATCCCGATCCGACTCAGGAGGTATGCTTGCATGTGGTCTCTTTATGACGACCTGATCGATTCCGTTTCCAAAGATATTACCGTGGAGAGCGCCGTTTCCGGCCACCGCTGGACGATGCTGCGCACCAGCGACGGGCGCACGGGCGTCGCCATGACCATGGAAGGCGCGCAGTTTCCTTCCTGCCGGCCCGAATCGTTGGTTGGCACGTCCCTTCAGGAAGCGGCCGCTCTGGTCAAATCCTGGAATTTTACGGACGCTTCGTTCGGCACAGCGGCGCTCAACGCCTTCTATAACACCGCGGAAAACGCCGCCCGCCTGACCCGGCACATCAGTCCCACCGCCGGAACAGCGCAGCAGGAGGACGCTTTCGTGGCGTACCAACCGTTGGTTGAAGGGAAAAAGGTGGCTGTTATCGGCCATTTTCCCATGCTGGAACGGTCATTTTCGCCCATTTGCACCCTCTCGATCCTGGAGCGCGACCCCCGGCCGGGCGATTATCCCGATTCGGCGTCGGAGTTCCTTCTGCCGGAGCAGGACTACGTTTTCATCACCGGCTGCACGTTGACCAACAAGACGCTGCCCCGGCTGCTTCAGCTGTCGCAAAACGCTCATACGATCCTCGTCGGCCCCTCCACGCCCCTTTCGCCCGTGCTGTTTTTCTATGGCGTCAACGATCTTTCCGGCTTCGTGGTCAAGGAGGAAACCGGCTGCCGCGAGGCGGTGGAGCGCGACGCCAATTTGTTCGACTGCGGAAAAATGGTGCGCATCCTTGGCTGAACATCCAGGGTTTCTCCGATTTTTCAAAAAAAGGCCGAACGGTTCCAGGCATTTCGCCCTGCCGTCCGGCCTTTTTCTTTGCCGTTCAGCCACTGGCTTTTTCGCATTTGAGCATGGTATATCCCGTGTCGAGCACGGTTTTTCGCAGCAGGCCATCGGACAATTCTGTCTTGCTCCGCACCAGTGCGCTCCGCTCGGAAAGATCGACCGTCGCCCACACGCCATCCAGACGGTTCAAGGCATTTTCCACCCGCTGCGCGCAGTTTCCGCAGGTCATTCCGTCGATCGTGAGCCGCACGGCATAGGGGTAATGGGCCTTGTTGCGATCCGCCACCCGCACTTTCCGCTCGGCGTTGGTATCTCCGCCGCCGCAGCAGCCGTTTTTGAGCTTCTTTCGATAGCTGACCACGCCAATGGCGCAAACCGCCAGAATTGCCAGCACGATCAAAACATTTTGCATTGTTCTTCTCCTTTCAGCGTCAAAAGCTGCGCCGCTTTCCTCTTCCCGGCAAAGCATTTCCGGCAGGCATTTTCCCAATGCGTTTTCAGAATTTTTTGTCCGGTTCATTTTCGCAGCATTATTGCCTTTTCAACGTTCATTGTTTGCATATGCTAACTACACAGTTGCATTATACCGCCCTCCTTCCGTTTGTCAACCGGTTCCGCACGATTTTTCAACAAAAAACAGCACCCCTGTCGGCAGGCAGAAGCACTGTTTTCCGTTTTTCAAAAACTCAGGAGCTTTCCCGCTGCGAGGCGTATTGCAGCAGGATCATTTTTAAGAGGAGCAGATCGCCGGTGTTCTCCTTGGGCTGGAGCTGCAAGCACTGATCCAGCTTCTTTTTTCGAAACGCGACGGTATTTTTGTGGACAAAAAGTTCCTCTGCCGTCTGCTCGTAGCGAAAGCCGTTGTCGATCAAATGCTGCGCCGTGCGGAGGGCCTCGCGCGCGCCGTCGCCCAGCTGTTCTCCAAGCCGGTCCACATAGGGCTGCAACACGTTTTGCCGCACCTCGTCCGGAAGCCCCTCAAACAGGAGATACAGCAGATTCCGATGGGCAAAATTCAGCAGCCGCGCCCGTTCGCCCATGACGGCGCTCAGGCGGCTCGCGTCGTGATAGGATTTCTGATACCCGCCGATGCCTCGGTAGAATCCACCCACCCAGCAGCACATCTGGCTGCGCTCCGCCTCGTCCAGCTCCTGCAAGATCGACTCCACATAATCGCCCACCTGCTGCTCAATGCCCCAGGGAGACACGTCGTTAATGGTCTTGAACACCAGAATGGAACCGGATAATACGACAGAAATGTCCTGCCGCAGGTGCAGACGGCTGCACTTGATGCGCTCGATGCGTTCTTCCCGCCAGGAAGCGCCCTGCGGCGCAGGAGTGGAAAATTCCATCAGACAGGCCACCCGCGGCAGCGCGAGGTCATACCCGAGGCTTTCGCCCCAACGCTTGAGGCTGTCGGCATGACCGGCGGCCGTATCGTTGAGCAGACCGGTGACGAACGCTTCTTTGTCGTTGCGGTGCAGATAGAACCGGTAGGTGCTCTCCTCCTGCTCGAGGATCAGCTCTGCCGCCATCTTGACCAGCCGGCCGATGGGGCGCACTTCGTCCGGATCGCCCGTAATGCCCACCACGCCCACCACCGTGCCGCCGCTGAAAATCGGCATGTTGATGCCCGGTTTGACCCCGTGCAGCTCCGTCGCCTCCCGCTCGCTCACTTCGTGGATCGTCCGATCCTCAATGGCCTTCATGGCCGCTTCGTGGAACGTGCCGATGCGCGACGCGGAACCGCTGCCGATGATGATCCCCCGGTCGTTCATGACATTGATGTTATAGCCGAGGGTTTTCATCACTTCGTCGGCAATCCGCTGAGCAATCTTTGGGGTAAGCATGAGACTCCCTCCTTTTCTCGGGTTTTCACCGCGCAGGAATTTCAAGCGTCCAGTCTTTTCTCCTTTTGAAGCCCATCACAGCTGTTTTCGCTCGGGGCTTCGCTCTCACAAAAGCGGCCGGAACCGAATGCTGCCTTGATCGATCTCAAAAACCCTTCGAACCGTTCAGCCCTGCATGGCCGCGATGAGGCGGAACAGCTGCCGCCCGCTGAAAGCGAGGTTCTCTTTGGCGTGCTCCATCTGCCACTCGACAGGCCTGACCTGGCTGCAACAGGAGAACATCGCCGTGATACCCATAGTATACAACGATTCGCAGCCCTGCGCCAGCGCGCCGGAAAGCACGATGGCCGGAACGCCCGCCGCCGCCGCCCGCTTGCCCACGCCGCAGGCCACTTTGCCCATGGCGCTCTGCTCGTCCGTCCGTCCTTCGCCCGTCACGACGAGAGAAGCGCCCGAGAGATGTTTGTCAAATTCCAGCGCGTCCAGAACGATCTCCAGCCCCGGCCGCAGCTGCGCGCCGAAAAACGCCGCCAGCGGAAGCGCCATGCCGCCCGCCGCGCCCATGCCCGGCGTGTTCAAAAGGGAAATGTCGCTTTCCCGTTCCATCACGGTGCAAAGGTTTTTCAGCCCCGCGTCCAGCCGCTCGACCATGGCGGCATCCGCGCCTTTTTGCGGGCCGTAAATGGCCGCCGCGCCCTTGGGGCCGCACAGGGGGTTTTCCACATCGCAGGCAATGGTGAGCTTCGTTTCCCGAAGGGCCGGGAGCACGCCGGAGCGATCGATGCGCCGGACTGCCTGCATCGACGCGCCGCAGGGAGGAAGCTCCCTTTCGTTTTCATCAAGGAAGCGCACGCCCAGCGCCGCCGCCGCGCCCATGCCGCCGTCGTTCGTCCCGCTGCCGCCAAGGCCCAGGACGATTTTCCGGCATCCGCGCCGCAGTGCGTCTTTGATCAGCTCGCCCGTGCCGAACGTGCTGGTTTTTTCCGGATTCCGCCGCTCTTTGGGCACCAGGGGCAGACCGCTCGCCGCCGCCATTTCGATGGCGGCAGAACCGTCGGAAAGCAGCGCATAGCAGGCTTCCACCGGCTGGCCCAGCGGGCCCTGCACCCGGCAGAAGATCCTTTCGCCGCCTGCCGCAGCCAAGAGCGCGTCCACCATTCCCTCGCCGCCGTCCGCCACGGGCAGGCTCACGCACTGCGCGCCAGGCAGGCACTCAGCGGCAGCCTCCGTGAGAATTTTGCAGACCTCCTGCGCGGAAAGAGAGCCTTTGAAGGAATCGGGCGCAAACAAAAGTTTCATGACTGTTTCTCCTTTTTGTCCTGTTCCTGTGTGAAAAAGGGCGCGGAGCAAACCGCCCGCACCCCTTTTTCGCTGTGCTCAAAGTTTCCAGTCTTTTGATTTTCCCTCTTTAGCCAGCGACGAATTCCGCAACGACCTTGTTGAACTTCTCGGGTTCTTCCCAGAAGAGCATATGGCCGGAATTTTCGAAGAACACCGTCTTTGCGCCGGGGATCGTCTCGCCCACATAGGCGCTGCCCTGCCAGTTAAAGACCTTGCTCTGACGGGCGACGCACACCAGCGTGGGCAGGTTGATCTGGGGCAGGAAATCGCGCCAGTCGAGGTTCGTATGGTCGCGCATGATCTCGATGCGGACGTAAGGCGGGCACAGGGAGATCTCGTCGGCGATGAACTTGACTTCTTCCGCAGAGGGATCGTGATGCAGGCAGGCGTAGGCCAGACCTTCCGCCGCGCCGCGGGGATCGTACTTGATGTCGTAGCAGGTGCGGATGAACATCTCGACGTCGTAGCAGCCGTTCTGACCCCAGACCCAGTCGGGACCGGTGTACTGCGCGGGCGCCTGATCGACGCACACGAGGCCCTTGAGGCGATAGTTGCCGAACAGTTCGATGTAGCTCCAGAGGATGGAAGCGCCCATGGACCAGCCCAGCACCGTCACGTCCTTGACGTCGAGGTGGTCGAGCAGGTTCTTCACGTCCATCGCGTAGCGGGAGATCCGATGGCTGTGCAGCACTTTTTCAGACTGACCGTGGCCGCGCATATCCATGCAGATCACCTTGCAGGTCTTGGCCAGCTCCTCAACGTTCTTCTTCCAGAACTTTGTGGTGCAGGTCCAACCGGGGAGCATGAACAGGGGCTTGCCTTCGCCCTTGACCTCATAATAGATTTCCACATTGTCGTTCGTCTTGAAAGTAGCCATGTGATACCTCCGCATTTTTTGATTTGTTTTCAGAATTTTTCGAATGGATTGTTTTGAGAATTTGTTTGATCTGCACTTGTTTTCCGTGAATTTCTGAATTTCAGTATATCACCTTTTCTTTTTCCGTCAATGTTCTATCAAACCATGAAATGTTCGGATCGTTGTGTTTTTGACCAAAAATCCGGAAAACACCGCTTTTCTGTTCACAAATCGTTTACCAATTTGAAAAATCGCTTTCTGTACGTTTGCTGAAACGATATGATATAATGGAAGAAAAATTTTCGCCGCAAGCTCTTTGCGGCGCGCCGCTTTTTGAAAAACCTCTCCACGGCCGCCCGTGTATTGCGCAGGCGGACGTTTTGCAGGCAGGACTTTTCTGCCGCCAGAAAGGAATGGATCATGAAAAAAACCGCGCGTTTTCTCAGCGCCGCCCTGGGGCTCTGCCTTTTGGCCGGATGCGGCCGCAGCAGCGAAGCGCCCCTTTCCCCCGCCCCTTCAGAGGTGGTTGTCATTTCTCCGCCCGCATTTTCGCCGGAACCGGAGCCCACTGCCGCACCCGAAGCGCTTTCGTCGTTCTTTTTCCGCCGCCCGGATGGAAAATCCGGCGTGCTGCGCTCGGACGGCACATTCTCCGTCCCCTGCCAGTACGATTCCCTCTGGGGCGCCGGCGTGCCCGACCGGTATTGCGCCGGGAAATATCCCGCTGCGGGAACGC
>JAEYFO010000227.1 GCA_023402915.1 Bacillota bacterium
CATGAGCAGCTTGACCATGGTGGTCTGGCCCGCGCCGGGGGGGCCGACGATGGCGATCTTCTGCCCGGCGCGGACGTCCGCGTTGAAATCGTGGATGACGATATGCTCCGGGTCGTAGCCAAAGCGCACGTGGGAGAACGTCACGTCGCCGCGGATGTGCTCGGGCTTGACGGGATGGGCCGGGCGCTGCTCCTCTTCGCTCTCGCCGAGGAACTCAAACACCCGCTCCGCCGCCGCCGCCGTGGACTGAAGCTGGTTGACCACCTGCGCGATCTGCTGGATGGGGTTGGTGAAATTGCGCACGTACTGGGTGAACGCCTGAATGTCGCCGATGGTGATGGCGCCGTTCGCCGCAAGAAACGACCCGCAAAGCACCACGCCCACATAGCCCAGGTTCCCCACAAACGTCATGACCGGCTGCATCAATCCGGAAAGGAACTGGGACTTCCAGGCGGACTGATACAGCACGTCGTTCGTTTCGAGGAAAGTCTTTTCCACGGCTTCCTCCCGGTTGAAGGCGCGCACCACATTGTGGCCGCCATAAGTCTCTTCCACCTGGCCGTTGATGTGGCCGAGATACTCCTGCTGCGTGCGGAAGTATTTTTGCGAGCGCTTGATGATGAAGCTGATAAACCCGAGGCTCACCGGCAGGATCACCAGCGTGATGAGCGTCATGAGCGGGCTGATGGAAAGCATCATCGCCAGCACGCCGATCATGGTGGCCACGGAGGTGATGAGCTGCGTCACGCTCTGGTTGAGGCCGTTTCCAAGGGCGTCCACGTCGTTCGTCACGCGGGAGAGCACTTCGCCATAGGTGCGCGATTCGAAATACTTCATGGGCATACGGCCGATCTTTTCGATGATCTCCCGCCGCATCCGGTACGAGACCTTCTGCGTCACGTTCGTCATGAGAAGGCCCTGAATAAAGCTCAAAAGGGCGCTGACGCCATAGAGGCACAGCACGAAGATCAGGATCCTTCCGATGGCGGAAAAATCGATGCCCCCCGTGCCGCTGATGCGCGCCATGAGGCCGTTGGCCAGCTCGGTGGTGGCGTTGCCCAGCACCTTCGGCCCGGCGATGCTGAACACCGTGCTCAGAACCGCCAGCAGCATCACGGCGGCGACGGCGAATTTGTAGCGGCCGATGTATTGGAGGAGCTTTTTGACCGAGCCCTTAAAATCCTTCGCCTTTTCGCCCGCGCCCATGCCGCCCATGGGGCCGTGACCCATCGGGCCGCGCCGGGGCGCGCTGTTTTTTTCTGCCATGGCTCATTCCTCCTTTCCGCCGGAAGCGGCCGGCGCGCCTTCGATGTTTTTCGACAGCTCCGCCTCCGAAAGCTGGGAGCGGGCGATCTGCCGGTATTCTTCGCAGTTCTGCATCAGCTCGGCGTGGGTGCCCTTGCCGGCGATCCTGCCGTCGTCCAGCACAAGGATCTGGTCGGCGTAAAGGATGGTGCTGATGCGCTGCGCCACGATGAGCACTGTGCTGTCCTTCACCTTCGGGCCGAGGGCCTTTCGAAGGGCCGCGTCCGTCTTGAAATCCAGCGCGGAAAAGCTGTCGTCAAACAGATAGACCTTCGGGTCCTTGGCGATGGCGCGGGCGATGGAAAGCCGCTGCTTCTGGCCGCCGGAAACGTTGCTGCCGCCCTGGGCGATGGGGCTTTCGTAGCCGTCGGGCTTTTGGTCGATGAACTCCGCGGCCTGCGCGATGTGCGCCGCTTCCTTTGCCGCCGCTTCGCTGATCGTATCGCCGCCGTAGCGGAGGTTGGAATCGATCGTGCCGGAGAACAGCACGGCCTTTTGCGGCACGTAGCCGATGGCGGCGCGCAGGTCCTTCTGGGACAGGTCGCGGATGTCCACGCCGTCAAGGGTGATGGAGCCGCCCGTCACGTCGTAGAAGCGCAGGATCAGGTTCAAAAGGGTGGACTTGCCGCAGCCGGTGCTGCCGATGATGGCGGTGGTTTTGCCCGGCTCCGCCGTAAAATCGACGTCCGAAAGGGTGTCGTCCTGTGCGCCGGGGTAGTGGAAGTCCACATGGTGGAAGGCCAGAACGCCCCTGGGCGCGGGCAGGGCGGCGGGCTGCGCCTTGTCGGAAATGGTCGCTTTCGTCTCCAGCACTTCGTCGATGCGTCCGGCCGCCACCGCCGCGCGGGGCAGCATGATGGACACCATGGACAGCATCAAAAACGACAGGATGATCTGCATGGTATAGGTGATGAAGGCCGTCATGGCGCCCACCTCCATGGCCCCGGCGTCGATGCGGTGCGCCGCGACCCACACGATGAGCACGGACACGCCGTTCATGATGAGCATCATGGCGGGCATCATGGTGGTCATGACCCGGTTGGTGAAGAGCATGGTCTTTGTCAGGTCTTTGTTTGCGCCGTCGAAGCGCTCTTCTTCCAGCTGTTCCCGGTTGAACGCGCGGATGACGGGCAGGCCGGTGAGGATCTCGCGGGCGATGAGGTTCACTAAATTGCCACCTCCAAATCATTTTCTTTTTTCGGAGCGGAAGCACTGGCAGCGGACTCCACACCCATCCGGCGC
>JAEYFO010000242.1 GCA_023402915.1 Bacillota bacterium
GTGCCTGACCGCTCTGTTCTTCGATTGACCCTCCGTCGTTTTTTCTGCGCTTCCGCGCCGCAGCCGGCAGAAGGAATGCGCCGCATCATTCTTTTCTTTGGGCTTTTCTGCTCTTCTGATAGAGCGAAAAAAATCCGAACAACACCATCAGCAGCGCAAACGCCGCCATCCAAAGCTGGAATCCGGGATGATGATGCAGGCGCGCGATCTCCTGATTCGTCATCTCGGCAGTGACTTTCGCGATATTGCAGTTTCGGATGAATTCGCCGGTCACTTGCCCAAACACCACCGCCAGGGCATAGGAATAGGAAAGTGCATAGCCCCATTGGGCATTCATCCAGGCCGTGATGGCGGCGATCACCCAGATCCCCAGATACCAATGCCTCAGCATCCACTCCAACAGATAACTGTCTTGAAAAAACAGCTTGGTCAAACCGAACATCGCGGCAAAGGGTGCCAAGCAGATCAAGACCGCTGCGATTTTGCCTTTGGCGTTTCTCATCTCTGTTCCGACCTCCCCTTCATCGTTTATCAAAAGAATACATAATCCCCATAAAAAGTGTATCATGAATATCAAAGAAACACAATACGTAAAAAAGAGATTCCCTCCTGCAGGAATCTCTCTTTTGCTGCGCGCGAAAGCGGGGGGAGGCGAATCTTCCTGCGCAGGAAGCCGCTTGAACGCGGCAATCGCCGCAGCCGCCACCCGCGCCGCAACACCTTTGCCGCGCCCCGGCCCTATTCGATCTCCACCCAGTTTCCGGGAGCTTTCAGCGCCTTGAGCCCCGCGCCGCGAACGTCCATGATGGCAACGGTCTCCGCATGAGGGATCTCCGCCTTCCCCGTCTCAAAGAAGCGGACGAGCGCACGGATGAACCCGCCGAAGTAATCGCTCCTGACCTCCAGCGTGCGGCAGCCGCCCGCACAGGCGATGTTCATCATGAAGGGCGAGCCCTTGCCAAAGCAATTCAGCGATGCAAAGCGGCCGTCCGCAAAGGCGATGTCCATCTGCGTAAAATCGGGCGCGGTGTGCGCCATCACGCGGACAGGGCGGCTTTGAATGAGCATCAAAATGGGTTCCAGCTGATGGATGGAATAGGTTTCAAAACCATTGGGACCCCAGGAGCTGATCGCCTGCACCACGTCGGGGGCGATATCGGCGTATTCGTCTGCAAAGCGCAGCGCGGAAGTGGAGCAGCAGGGCGTCCCGCTCTCCTCCGCCATGGCGAAAATCCTCCGCGCGGTCTCCCCGTCCGGAGCGAAGGTCTTGTCCACATAGGTAGGCCTGCCCGACGCAAGCGGGAGCCTGCACAGCTGCTCGTGCATTTCGCAGTTGTCGGGGGAAAGCACGATGAGCGCGTCGCTGTCCGCAATCAGCGCTTCGATGGTTTCAAAGCGCGGGATGTTCATCTCCCGGCACCAGGTTTCCGTGGTTCTGCCGCCGATGGGCGAATCGATCAGCCCGAACGCGCCGGTGACCGCCATGCTGCCGTTCGACGCCGCCGCGATCATGCGCGGATAGTTGTTGGCGTGCCACTCGTCCAGATAGTAGTCGATAAAGCCGATTTTTTTCATTTTTTCTCCGTTCCTCCGCTTGCTGCGGCGCTGTGTGATGCTTCTGCCTTTGTTGTATCACGTTTCGCCCGCCTCCGCAAGGTCTTTCCGCGCCGTTTTTTTCTGTTGCTTTTTATCTTCCTCTATGCTATATTGAAAATGTAGAATACCTCTTTTTTCGCGCCCCATGGCGCCGCCGCCGCTTTTTCGGCGGCTCTTTTTTTGCCCTTTTGCACACTGAAAGGCCGCTCAGGAGGACTGAATTTTCCGTATTGGATTGCATTCAAACCTTTGTGAACATATGGATGAGGAGATTTTGACCTTTCTTTTTCGTTCGACTTTTTCTCCCTGCTCCGCGTATTTTTCGATTCATTTTCATTCAATTCAAAAGGACGGCGGCACTCCCCCGTTCAAGGCGTCGCTGCTTTGCCGGTTTCTCCCGTTGCCGAAACGGAAAGATGCTTTTTCCTGTGTGCTTCTCCTTTTTCCCTCGCGTCATTCAAACTTGAATCCCTCCTTTTTCCCGAAGATGCGCCAAATGTCCAACTAGTTGGCCAGCAGGTGGAAACACTATTGCCCACATAATGCGGTATGCTATGTGTGGAGGTGTTTCCATGATCTCGGATAAAATCGCCTTTCTGCGCTCTCAGCACGGGATGACGCAGACAGAGCTGGCAAGACACTGCGGCGTCAGTCTTTCCACCGTCAAAAACTGGGAGACGGGCTTGACCGAGCCGCATCTGGTTCACATCCGGGCGATTTGTTCCGCGCTGAAGGTCAACGCGGATTTTCTGCTGGACATCAGCGAAAGCCCCGTCGTCAATCTGGATGGGCTGGAAGATGCGGACATCGCCGTCATCAAGGCGCTGGTGCAGCATCTTTTGAATAAAAACGAGCACTCTCAGCAGCAAAAAGGCTGAAAACGCCTCTGCGCTTCCTCCCCCACAGACTGCCTTTCTCCGCGCTCCGACGGATTCCCTCCGCGGAGCGCTTTTGCGTTTTGTGCCGCAAAACCCATTGCCGTCCTGCAGCTGCCTGTGCTACCATAAAGGGGACAAATACAAAAAGCGCCCCAGCCGGCGCGCAGTACAAGGAGCGTTTTTTCCGATGAACAGCATCAAAAAGGGAATCTGGCCGACGATGATCACGCCCTATGCGCAGAACGGACAGGTGGATGGCGAAGCGGCCGCGCGGATCGTGGACTGGTACGCCGAAAAGGGCTGCGACGGCATTTTCGCCGTGTGCCAATCGAGCGAGATGTTTGATCTGACGCTCACCGAGCGCGTGCAGCTTGCGCAGACCGTCGTTTCCGCGGCGAAGGGACGGCTGGAGGTCATTGCCTCCGGGCATATTTCGGACGATCCCGCCGCACAGGAGGAAGAGCTGCGCGCTCTTGCGGACACGGGCGTTTCCGCCGTGGTGATGGTGAGCAACCGCCTGGCCGCCGCAGACGAGGACGACTCGGTCTGGATCCGCCGTGCGGAACATCTGCTGGACGCGCTGCCCGACGTGACCTTCGGACTGTACGAATGCCCCTATCCCTACAAGCGGCTGATGAGCGAGAAAACGCTGGCGTACTGTGCGCGCAGCGGACGCTTTGCCTTTCTCAAGGACACCTGCTGCGACGCGCGCCTGATCCGCGAGCGCCTCGCGCTGATCCGCCGCGAGGCTGCATCAGCGAACGCCGCCCCTTTGCAGCTCTACAACGCAAACACGCTGACGCTGCTGGAATCCCTGCGCGACGGCGCGGCGGGCTTCAGCGGCGTGATGGCAAACCTGCATCCCGAGCTCTACGTCTGGCTCTACCACAACTGGCGTGCCGACCCGCAGCGCGCGGAGGAATTGCAGGCGCTGCTGACGCTGCTCAGCTCGCTGGAAGCGCAGGGCTACCCGATCTGCGCCAAGCAGCACATGAACGACGTCGGCGTGCCGATGACGCTGGTTTCCCGCAGCGCGCCGCCTTCGGCCTTCGGCTATGTTC
>JAEYFO010000285.1 GCA_023402915.1 Bacillota bacterium
TCGCCGAACGCTTCCACGATGTCCTGAATTTCGTCGATGGTCAGCTCATGCGGCACAGCCTGCACGCCATATTCGTTCCAGAGCTTGGGCCACGGAATGGCGGACGGCGCGCAGATGGGCTGCGTTCCCAGGAATTTCTGACGGCCGCAATGCTCGATCTGAATGGCGGGAATCGCGCCCTGATCCTTGATGATCTCCGCCAGCCAGGCCAGGCCGGGAATATGCTCGTTGCTCGAAATGCCCAGATGGCAATGGGCCGACTTTGCGCCGATGTCGTCCACATAGGCGTATTCAACGATGATCATCGCCGCGCCGCCCGCCGCCTGCTTGCGGTAGTAGCGCACGAGACGCTCGGAAACCGTGCCGTCCATGTTGCTCATGCCGGAAGACTGCGGCGCCTTCATGACGCGGTTTTTCAGCTCGAGATTGCCGATCTTTGCCGGGGAAAACAGATGCGGGAACAGCTTGCTGGACATGAAACTTCCTCCTCTTGCTCTTGACGTGCGTGTGTGAAAGGGATTTGGGCAGAGTTTTTGTTTTTTGAATTCCGGATGAGAAGTGCGTGGGATTTTTTCTGCCTGCCCCGATTGTAATGCACTTGACAAATGGAAAACGATATCATACGATACACTCACGAAAGAAATTTCACAAACAATTCCTCGCAACAAAATCAGTCAATTCTGTCCCTTTATTCTCGATTTCCAAGGGAGCGTTTTCATGCAGCCTGAACAGAAATCTTCCCGCGCCTCGTTTGATTTTGTCCTTGAGGACAACCTGAAAACCTACCGAAGCTTCCTCCTTGAAAACAGCGCGCCGCCCGTCCGCCTGCCCAAGGGCGCCGTCATCAGCAGCGGCGGTTCTCCTGCGCCCTGCGTGTATTTTCTGCTTGAAGGGCTGGTCAAGGTCAGCGTTATCAACATTCACGGATATGAACGAATTCTTGGCTATCATCGAAAAAATTCTCTTTTTGTGATGGATGGCCTGCGAAAAAGCAGCTCTGTGGTCGTCACCACCACGGCGCTGACAGAGCTTTCCGCCCTGCGCCTTTCGATGGAGGATCTGGTTTCTCTCTTTTCCAAAGACGCCTGCTTCGCTGCGGCGCTGGTGCTGTATTACAGCGATGTGTTAAAGCTCATGTGCTACGATGCAGAATCCCAGAGCAGCAACAGCGTCCAGTCAAAACTGGCCAATTTTATCCTGCTGTATACGCAGTGCGACGAGTATCAGCGGCAAGGCTATCTCCCGTTTTCGCAGGCTGAACTGGCCTCCGCCGTAGGCGCTTCCCGGGTGCAGGTGGCGCGAATCTGCGCCCAATGGAAGGCTGCCGGGCTGATTTCCGTCCAGAAACGGCGGATCGATCTGCTCGATCAGGAGGCTTTTATTCGATACGCCTCTTTTCAGGGGTTTGACAGCGATCCTGCCGGTCGCGCTTCGCCGCAGTTCTAAAAGGCTCCCTGAAAAACGCTTCCCGTTCCCCGTCAGATTTCCGGACAAAATTTTCTTTTTTATATTCCATCTTATTTTCCAAAAATTGCAAAACCCGTGGAGATTTGCTTTCGCTCCACGGGTTTTTTCTGCTTCCTGCTTCTTCCTTTGCTTCTTCCAAACCGGCTTTTTCCTATTCCTCCGCGCCGTCCTCCCAGGCCACGGAACAGACTCCCAGCCCCAGATGGATGCCCAGAACCGGGCCGCCCAGCCGGACTTCCAGCGGCACATTTGGGAACTTCTGCGTCAGCGCCGCAGTCAAAAGCTGAACGATCTTTTCGTCGGAGATATGCTGCACGATGATGCGCTTCGCCGTCTGGGGCACCATGGCGGTCATCTGGCGCACCTGCTCGTAGCGGCCGCGGACGTTGCCGGAATAGACCACGCCGCCGTCCACGCACTGAAAGATCGGCCGGATGTTGAGGATGGTCCCAACGCTCTGCCGCACGGCGCTGAGCCGTCCGCTGCGGCGAAGAGGCCCCATGTCGCTGACGGAAAAAATTGTCCCGATCTGCTCGCGCATGTTTCGAAGCGCTTCCGCGATCTCTCCGGCGCTTTTCCCCTCGCAGATCATCCGGTACGCTTCGAGCACCAGAAAATACATACCGCCCGCCACGGTGTGGGTGTCCACCAGATGGATGCGGTCGCTTTGAAGCTGCCGCGCCGCGATGGACGCGCTGCTGTACGTTCCGGAAAGCCGGGAGGAGATGGTCAGGCAAAGGATGTCGCAGCCCTTTTGCAGCAGCTCTTCAAACGTGCTCAGGAACGTTGAAAGAATGGCCTGCGACGTGGTCGTCATTTTACCGCCGGTGAGGATGCTTTCAAACGCGCCGTTTTGATCGACATAGGTCTCATGAAACACGTTCCCCTCACAGGCATACGTCATGGGCGCAAGGAACACGCCCATGGCTTTGGCTTCCGCCCGGGTCAGATAGGCTGTGCTGTCCGTCACAATCGCAATCATTCTTCCGCAGCCCCCATTTTTCGGAATTTTTGATACCGCCGCCGCAAAAGCTCGTCTGTGGGCAGCTGTTCCAGTTCTTGAAATTTTTCGCTGAGCGCCCGCGCCAAAGTGGGATACACTTCCTCAAACGCGCCGCCGTTTTCGCCAAAAACCCGTTCCGCCGCACCCAGCGCAAGCAGATCCTCCGCCGTCATTTTCAGATGCTCGCAGGCTTCCTTCGTGCGGCTCGGATCCTTCCAGAGGATGCTGGCGCAGCCCTCGGGCGAAATGACGGAATACACGGCATTTTCCATCATCCACACTTCGTCCGCCACGGCCAGCGCCAGCGCGCCGCCGCTGCCCCCCTCGCCGATAAACAGAGAGATCACCGGGGTTTTCAGCCCCATCATCTCCATGAGGTTTTCCGCGATGGCCAGGCCCTGTCCCCGTTCTTCCGCGCCGATGCCGCTGTAAGCGCCCACCGTATCGACCAGACACAGCACGGGACGATGGAATTTTTCTGCGAGCTTCATCTGCCGCAGCGCCTTCCGATAGCCCTCCGGATGAGCAGAGCCGAAATTGCGGCGCACCTTTTCCGCCGTGTCCCGCCCCTTTTCCAGCGCGATCACGGTCACAGGGCGCTTTGCGATCCGTCCGATGCCCGTCACAACGGCCTTATCGTCGCCAAAGCGGCGGTCGCCGTGCATTTCGAGGAAGTCCGTCACCAGATGGGACACGTACTCCATCGCCGTGGGACGGCCCGGCG
>JAEYFO010000287.1 GCA_023402915.1 Bacillota bacterium
TGACGATGTCGCACAGCTTTTCGTAGTTGCCTTCGTCCTTGATGGCCTGCACCGCGTCGTTGGCGCGATAGTCGGTGGAGTAGCAGCCGTTGGCGATGACCTTGCCGTCCTTGCCCAGGAACGTGCAGCCGTTGCCGAAAGAGGTGCAGCCCAGACCGGCGATATCCTTGGGGTCGATACCGACCTTATCGAGGGTCTTGCGCAGAACGGTTTTCGTGGCTTCCCAGCCGGCGGTCAGGTCGAATTCCTGATAAGCGGGGCCCTCGGTGGAGACGCGCTTGAAGGTTTCGGTCACGGAACCGAGGGTAACGCCGTTTTCGTCGAAGACGACTGCTTTGATGGAAGTGCCGCCGCAGTCACGACCCATCAGATACTTTGCCATGTGTGTTCCTCCTTGATGTGTTGATTGGGTGGGAAACAGTGTTATAAAGGGATGAAATTATAACACGATAGAATACCGGAGGTGCAGGCGCCCCGTTTTCGGAGCGTCTGCGGCCGGTAAAATGTTCTGTTGTTGATTTTTGAAAGAAAAATCAGAAACGATGTGTGATGATTTTTTGGGGTTATGGATTCGGGAGAAGCCGGAAGCTTACACCTCGAACTTGATCATGGGCACGGAACGGTTGATCCACGTGCGGGGCGCCTTGCCTTCGAACATGCTCTCCATATGGTTGGCCAGACGGAGGGGAGAACGGCTCATCGCGTGGATGGTGGTACCGGCCATGTGGCTGGTGACGGTGCAGTTATCCAGAGCGATCATGCGGTAATCGATGGTCGTGGGCTCCTTATCGAACACGTCGAGGGCAGCGCCGCCGATCTTGTGGTCGCGCAGGGCTTCGTACAGAGCGCCTTCATCGACCAGACCGGAACGGGCGGTGTTGACCAGGATCGCGGTGGGCTTCATCAGGGCGATCTGCTCGGCGCCGACCAAATGATAGGTCTCGGGGATCAGACGGCAGTTGACGGAGACGATATCGGATTCCTTCATCAGGGTGTTGAGGTCAACGAACTTGACGTTGTACTTGTCAGCCATTTCCTGGTTCGGGAACGCATCGTAGGCCAGAATGTGCATGTCGAAGCCGGCCAGCTTCTTGGCGACGAGGGTGCCGATCATGCCAAAGCCCACGATACCGACGGTCAGACCTTCGAAGTCAGGGCTGTAGGCCTTGTTGACATAGTCCTTGCGCCACCAGCCGGCCTTGACGGCAGCGTGGGAGCGGGCGATGTTGCGGTATTCGGCCAGCATCATGCCGATGGTGAAGTCGGAAACAGCGTGGGCGTTGCGGCCGGCGTTGTTGCAGACGATGATGCCCTTTTCGGTCATGTAATCGACGTTGATATTTTCCACACCGGCGCGCATGGTGCCCACAGCCTTGAGGTTGGGAGCGGCGTCGATGAGCTTCTTGTTGACGGGGCAGAACTGCGTCATGATGCAGTCCACATCCTTGGCCAGCGCGCAGATCTCGTCGGAGACTTCCACAGCCTCAGCGCCGTGCTGTTCGAGCAGCAGGTTGATCTCGGACATATCCATGCCGTTCTGATCCCACTGGATGCCGATGAGCTCCACGCCGCGGTCTTCCCAAGCCTTGAAGCCGGGGAGCATGTCGTTGACATGAATGTAAGCGTCGCCGATAACGAGTACTTTCATTGGAGTTGCCACCTTTCGTTTTGTTGAAATGGTTCAGTTGCATCAGGCGGGCCGCCGCGCGGACGGCCTGCCGGAATTTTGAGGGTTTGTGCGCCTTAGCGGCAGAGCATACCGCCGGAGACGTCCACCGTCGCGCCGATCATGTAGGAGTTGCGCGGGGAGACGAGGAAGGACACGATGTCGGCCATTTCTTCGGGGGTGCCGACGCGGCCGATCGGGATACGGGTCTTGTAGTACTCGGCCTTTTCTTCGGTCAGGAAGCCTTCGCCGACGCGGGCGGTCATGCCGGGCGCGATGGAGTTGACATAGATGCCGTACTTGCCGACTTCCTTGGCGAAGGAGACGGTGAAGGCGACGACGCCGGCCTTGGCGGCGGCATAATGGGCGTGGAACGTGGTAGAGCCCTTGAACGCAGCCTGGGAGGAGAAGTTGAGGATATGGCCGCCCTGGATGTTGTTCTTGAGCCAGTAGTTGCCCAGCCAGCGGTTGGTCAGGAACACGCCGTTGAGGTTGATCTCGATGGTGCGGTTCCATTCGTCAAGGGGAATATCCACGACCTTGTTCGTGGGCCAGAGCATGGCGGAATAGACAAGGATGTCGATCTTGCCGAATTTTTCGAGGGTGAAGTTGAAAAGCTTGTCCACCTGATCTTCTTTGGAAGCGTCGCACTTGCAGGCATAGGCGCACTCGGGGCCGCCCGCGGCGTGCATATCGGCGAGGCTGGCCTTGGCCTTCTCGTCGTTGGAGGAATAGGCGATGACGACCTTTGCGCCCTCTTCGACGAGGCGCAGGCTGCAAGCGCGGCCGATGTTGGAGGAACCGCCGACGACAACGGCTACTTTATCCTTCAGACCCAGATCCATGATAGTATTCCTTTCTGCCGGTAATGATTGATTTTCACATGCCTGGCGTTAGAAGTGGAAAATCGTTAATCGATTGACATGAGAGGCAGGCTGTTACAAACATTGCCCCGTTAATTTATAGGATAACGTCGTATGACGTGTGTGTCAAGGGGGAACAAATGACCTTTTCCATACTTTCCCGAAAAAAGCGCCGGAAACGGAAAATTTTTTCTGTTTTGCGCAGGGAAAGCAGAAAAAGGCCGCAGCAAACAGCAGTTATTCGTCGAACGCCTTCATGCCTGCGAGGGAGACTTTATCGCCCACAAAGAGCTGATCGGAGTAGTAGACGGGCTTCATGTCCTCGTCGAGCGTGCAGCCGTGCAGGTGCAGCACGGCGGTGTTGGGACGAAGGGCCAGCCGCTCCGCGTCCGCGCCGGAAACATACATCAGATCGATCGTGAAGTCGATATGCACCAGATGCTGGCCCAGCCGCTTTTCCAGCAGCGTGGAGACCGAAGAGAGCATGTCCTCGTTTTCTTCGTAAAACACCTGATCGAACTGGGGCGGGAACACGATCTTTTCGAGAATGACCGGCTCGTCGTCGATATAGCGCAGGCGGTCGAGGTTGATGACGCTGCTGCCGGCCGGGACGTGAAGCGCGCGGGAGATCCGGCCGGACGCGCGGCCATAGCCCAGATGGAGCACCTCCGTGCGGGCGTTGAGTCCGCTGCGGCAGCAGTCCTCCGTGAAGCTGTTGATGCCGATGACGTGGCGGCTGTGCTTTTGCTGCGCGACGAACGTGCCCTTGCCGTGCCGCTTGACGAGCAGGCCGTCCTCGACCAGTTCGTTGATGGCGTGGCGAATGGTGATGCGGCTGACCTGATACTGCTCGATCAGCTCCACCTCGGAAGGGATGCGGCTGTCCGGCGGAAATTCGTTTTTCAGAATTTTGGCGCGCAGATCGTTTTTGACGATTTCATAAAGATGCTCAGGCGCGGCTGAGGCGGCGGTTCTTTTCAAAAATGGCCTCCAGAAAAGATGATGGGGAACGGAAGAAAAAGTGATTCCAATTAACTATAATAAATTGTCGGGAACGTTCCGTCAATCTTTATTTCCATGGGCAGGACGGACGGCGCGCGCCGCTTCGAAAAAACGGCGGGCAGTTCTTCCAACAAACCGTCTTGACAGAAAAACGCGCCTGTGCTATACTGACATAGCATCAGCAGGAATCCGTTTCTGCTGCGTCCGCTGCGGCTTGGAGAAGTACCCAAGAGGCCGAAGGGGCTCCCCTGCTAAGGGAG
>JAEYFO010000005.1 GCA_023402915.1 Bacillota bacterium
GCCCAAGGTGGCGACGGTGCAGGACATCGTCAACTACATCGAGGCGAATCGCTAAGCGGCGCATCGGCGCTGAAGGTGGGCGGCTGCAACAGGCCGCCCGCTTGCGTAAGCGCCTGTTTTTCGGGGAAAAGTGGAGGCATTTTTATGGACAAACTCGGTCAGTTACAGGAGCGGATCGGATACCGTTTCCGGGATGAAGCGCTGCTGCGGCAGGCGCTCACCCACACCTCTTACGGCGGAAAGGACAACGAGCGGCTGGAGTTCCTCGGCGACGCTGTGCTCGAGCTTTGCGCGAGCCGCTATCTGTTTGAAACCTATCCCGCCATGCGCGAGGGGCGCATGAGCCGGGCGCGGGCGGCGGCCGTGTGTGAAAAGGCGCTGTTTCGCGCGGCGCAGCCCATCGGCCTTGGGGAGTATCTTTTCCTGGGAAAAAGCGAGGAGCATACCGGCGGGCGGCAAAAGCCCTCCGTTGTTTCGGACGCCTTTGAAGCGCTCATCGGCGCGATCTACTGCGAGGGCGGCATGGAGGCGGCGGAAGCCTTTATCCTGCGCCATGTGCCCTTTTCCGTGGACGATCCGGCGGAGGACCGGGACTGCAAGACCCGCTTGCAGGAGCTTTTGCAGCAGCACGGAACGGTGCAGATCGTCTATCAACTTCTGGAGGAATCCGGCCCGGATCACGATAAGCGCTTCGTGTCGGAGGTGCGCTGCGATGGAGCGTTTCTCGGGAAGGGCGAGGGCAAGAGCAAGAAGGAGTCCGAGCAGGCAGCAGCGCGGGCAGCCCTTCTCCGGCTCAGCAGCGAGAGCGAAAGAGCCTGCGAAAACAGCGCCGGAGGGAAGGAATGAAGGTTTTGCTTCTGAGCGGCAGCCCGCATAAAAACGGCTGCACGGAAACGGCGCTGTCCGTCGTGGCGCAGCAGCTGGAAACGGCCGGGATCGAAACGGAGCTGTTTCACGTGGGCACAGGCCCCATCTATGGCTGCACGGATTGCGAACGGTGCAAGGCGGGCCTTGGAAGGTGCGTCTTTGACGGCGACCCGGTCAATGAAGTGCTGAAAAAGCTTCCGGATATCGACGGCCTTGTGCTCGGTTCGCCCGTACACTATGCGGCCATTGCCGGCGTGTTTTCGGCGTTTCTTGCCCGGCTGTTCCGCGTGGGAAAGACGAATTTGTCTCATAAGCCCTGCGCCTGTCTGGTGACGGCGCGGCGGGCGGGCACGACGGCGGCCCTCGATCAGCTGCTCAAATTCCCGGAAAACGCGGGGATGCCCATCGTTTCTTCGGTCTATTGGAACATGGCGCACGGCAACACGCCGGAGGAAATGGCCGAAGATCTGGAAGGAATGCACATCTTCCGGATGCTCGGGCGCAACATGGCATGGCTGCTCCGCTCCATCGAAGCGGGGAGGGCGGCCGGTCTGATCCCGCCCGAAAAAGAGGGCGCCATCTATACGAATTTCATCCGTTAAAAAACGCAGGACCGGCAAAAGACGCCGGTTTTTGCTTTGAAAGGGAACCTGCGCGAGGCGCGGCAAATCGGAAACGAAAAACGTTTCTGTGGGGGAAACCCTTCCGGATTTGCAATGATTTTTGGACTGTGATACAATAAAAACCGAATTTTCAGCCGAAAACCGGGAATTTTTGGATCGAATGACAGGGAGGAAAGAAACGGGATGCTGCTGTCCAAGCTGGAATTGCAGGGGTTCAAGTCCTTTGCAAACAAGGTGGAGATCCGCTTTGAAAAAGGGATCACCGCCATCATCGGCCCCAACGGCAGCGGAAAGAGCAACATCGCCGAAGCCATGCGCTGGGTGCTGGGCGAGCAGAGCGCCCGAAGCCTGCGCGGCGCAAAGATGGAGGACATCATCTTCAACGGCACGGTGCAGAAAAGGCCGCAGGCCTACTGCGAAGTGCAGCTGACCATGCTCAACGACGATCACCTTCTTCCCATCGATTTTTCCGAAGTGAACATCACCCGCCGGGTGTACCGCTCCGGTCAGAGCGAATATTTCATCAACCGCGCGCCCTGCCGCCTGCGGGACGTTTTGGAGCTGTTCCGCGATACGGGCATCGGCAAGGACGGCTATTCCATCATCGGCCAGGGCCGCATCGACAGCATTCTTTCCAACCGTTCCGAGGAGCGGCGCGAGGTGTTTGAAGAGGCGGCAGGCATCACCAAATACCGCGTCCGCAAGGAAGAAGCGGCGCGAAAGCTCGAACAGACCCGGCAGAACCTTCTGCGCATTGAGGACATTCTGGAAAACCTCCGGGAGCGGCTCGGTCCGCTCGAAGAACAGAGTGAAACGGCGCGGCAGTATCTGCGCCTTCGGGAAGAGCTGAAGGGCATCGAGCTGAATCTGTTTTTGCACCAATACGACAGGCTCAGCAGCCGGATCGCCCAGCAGGACGAAGCGGTTTCCCAGCTGGAAGCAGAAACGACCGCCCGCCAGAGCCGCACGGAGAGCCTGAACGCCGAGGCGGCGCGCCAGCAGGAACGGGCGGCGGCGCTCGAAGAAACGGCGGCGCGGCTGCAAAAGGAGCTTTTGGAGCTGACCCGTCAGGTGGAGCAGCAAGACGGCGAGACCCGGCTGCTTTCCGAAAAGATCGACGGCCTTTCCCGGGAAAAGGACGCGGCACAAAAAACAGAGCGGGACGCGGCGGAGAAGGAAAGCGCCCTTGCCGCCCAAAGCGAAGAGAACGCCGCAGCCCAGCGCGAAAAGCGCGCGCAGCTTTCCAAGCTGGAAAAGGATGTGGAGACCCGCTCTGAGGAGCTGTCCGGCCGTCTGCGCCGGATCGAGCAGCAGGAGGCGGAAGCCGAAGCGCAAAAGAGCCGCATGATGGAAGCGATGAACCGGCTTTCCGCGGCGAACGCGCAGGTCTCCCGGCTGGACACCATGCTCGAGACCATCTGGAACCGGCAGAGCGCTTTGGACGGCGAGCGGGAAACGCTCGAAAAAGAGGGAGCCGAGCTGGCCGCCGAGCGGACGCAGGCCGAAGCGGGGCTTGACGAAGCGAAGCAGCAGAAGGCGCAGCTGGCGGCGGCACGCGAAGAAAAGCGGCAGGCGCTCGCCGCGGCGGAGGAAGCGCTCCGGCAGGGCGAGACGCAGCAGCGCAGCCTTGAACAGGAGCGGGCGGCTCTTTCGTCCCGGCTGAATGTGCTTCGGGAAATGAAAGCCGGATACGAGGGCTATTATTCCAGCGTCCGAAATTTCCTTCGGGACTGCAAAAAGCAGCCGCAGCTTTCGGCGGGGATCGTCGGCGTGGTCGCGCAGCTGATCCGGGTGCCGGAAAAGCTGGAAACCGCCCTGGAAATGGCCGTGGGCTCCGCCCTTCAAAATATCGTGACGGAGGATGAAACCAGCGCAAAGCGCGCCATTGAATACC
>JAEYFO010000041.1 GCA_023402915.1 Bacillota bacterium
GTTCGGCGAAATTCATCCGGACGTGGCGGAAGCCTTTGAAATTTCCGGCCGGGTATATCTGGCGGAGATCGAGCTGGACGCGCTTCTTTCCGGTCGCAACACCGAAAAGAAGTACAAAGCGCTGCCCCGCTTCCCCGCCGTGGAACGCGACGTCGCGCTGGTGCTGGGCGAAAAAGTCCAGTCCGGCGACGTAGCCGCCACCATCCGCAGGGCGGGCGGCAAGCTGGTCGAAAGCGTGGAGCTGTTCGACGTTTACGCCGGCAGCCACATCGAATCGGGCAAGAAGAGCCTTGCCTACGCGCTCACGTTCCGCGCGGAGGACCGCACCCTCACCGACGAGGACATTCAGGCCTCCATGGAGAAGATCCTTTCCGCCGTCGAAAAGGAATACGGCGCTGCGCTCCGTCAGTAATTCAGTCAAAACAGAACGAGCAGGGGAAGTATTTCGCTTCTCCTGCTTTTCTTTTTCGATTTCGTCATTTTTCAATAGAATATGACGCCTTATACAAGAAATTTGATGCCTCCATTTATCTCTGTTCAGTCACAATATTTTGTCATCAACAAGAAATAAATTTGCACAAAAGTGAATGATTCGTCGAAGAATTATAAAAAACCACGAATCCAAGTCAAAAACCATTTAAACACAAGTTCTGTATTCCACCCCACTGTTATTATGTTGTAAAATATTGCCAACAACAGTAGCAGGAGGATTTTATGGGAAACGAACCTATCAGATTTGTAACGCCGAAAATACTTGATGCCATACTCCAACGCCTTGTTAATCCAATGGACAGGGCGATGTTGTTGTTAGCGAGTGAGGGGTTAAGAGTAGAAGAAATTGTACGATTGAAAATTGGCGATATTGACGTTGAAAACAGTTTGATACGGGTACAAAAAAACATTAATGAAGAAAGCAAGGTGGTTTATTCAAAGGTCAATATTAATACAATAAACGAGTGTTGTGCGTCGTACAAGCAGCAGTGTTATTTGTCTATATCTAAAAAGGCAAAAGCAGAAACAAAAAATTGGAGCTTGCACACAGTTGTTATATTATTCGCCCGGTGTATACGTATAATTCCGGGAACCATATGACCAAACAAAGCGTTGTATATAGGGCGCAAAGTGTGCTTGCATCGGAAAACATCGGTCTAAATGTATGCGGATTGGAATCTATACGGATTGGGGCTATTCTACATTTTTTATATATGGGTGAATCGCATGGAAAGGAGGCGTTTGACAAATCCATTGAATTTGTATGTCAAAAGTTTTACAACTCAGAACTCAAAAGTTTTAGATCACAACTGTCTCTGATTAATAATGTTGTGTACGGTTTGTACAAAAAACATAAGCCAGAATTCGAAGGTGTTATAGAAATGGAGGACGAATACATACGAGCCATAACCTCATTCAACTTGAGTAAAAGCGTGGTTATAGACGAAGAAAATCCTACAGTAAAATCTGTAATAGAAGAAACTATTAAAAAATTCAATAGTAAAAGCATAGCGTTTGACGAAGCCGTTGGTAACTACTGTTCACTAATCAAACAAAAAGTACCACGCAGTTTTCAATCAGTGAAGAAGATAGTAGACAAGCTAACAAAATGGTCAGAAAAGAATGGTGTCGCTTTTAACAAGTTTAGCCACGAAAACGCCATCAGCTTCGTCGTTAGTCTAAAATCACCAAACCGATCTGAGGCCAAACGATACGCTGAAATCGCCAGTAACTTCTTCAAGTACCTCTGCGCAACAGGCAACGCAGCCCAAAATCCATTCGAAGATTTGGACGTTGAAAAGGTCTGGGAAGCCAGAAATCGATTGAAAAAGAAATAACAATGTTACATAGAAACTCAATCCCCTTGAACACAGGTGATTTTTTCTTTTGGGCTGGCCTGCTTGTCATTTCTCCAAAACTCGCCGTCTTTCGCCAGATTCCGCACACCGTGTCTTGTACAAAAAGCGCATTTGTGCTATAATTTACCAAATTCAGCACATAATCGAGGGTGATTTTCATGGAAAAGAACCGGGTTCGTATCCAGATCGGTCAGAAGCACTACACGCTCGCCGGAGCCGCACCGGAAGAATCGCTCTATCGCGTCGGCGCATATGTCGATCGGAAAATGCAGGAAATCTCCGAAGCGGCGCCCGCGCTGAGCACGACGGACGTGGCCGTTCTCGCCGCCGTCAACATGGCCGACGAGCTGCTCCGCCTCAAGGACGATCAGGCCGGAATGCACGAGCGTTTGGCGCAGATCCTGGGCGAACAGCCCGCTGCCGAAGAAAGTGCGCAGCCCGGCTCAAACGAAGCGCAGCCTTCCGAAACAGAATCTGTCAGCCGCTGAGCCTTTCAAAGCAGCTGTGTTCTGCCCTCCATCAGGCACGGTCGCGCGGTGGAAGGGAAGAGATTCCTCGCGGGATATTCTTTTTTGTTTTGCGGCAAGCACGGTTGCTTCTGCGTGCCTGTGCGCCGTTTTTCAGCATGTTCTTCGGGGATAGGCTACGGGTTACGTCGCAGCCGTAGAGCACAGGGCGCGCTGCGGGCGTTTTTTCCCTAGGCGCACAGCAGGGTCGTATGCACCCTTTCCAACCGCGAATCCCACTTGACGCTAAAAAAGCCGCCGGTCGCGTACATCAAGTTTTTCAAAATCCCTGGCGGAATCTAGTGGTTTTTAGAAAAAATCCCAAGAGACGCAGCGTTTTTCCAAAACAGCAAAGCGGCGGCTTGCCCGTTTCCCCCAATTTTTCATCAGAATCATTTTCCAGGAGCACAGGAATCGCCCTGTGCTCTTGTGTTTTTCGGGTCTTTCGCGGTATACTGAACAAAATGGCGCATTTCGGGCGTTCTTTCCGTCTGCGCCAAGCGCAAGAAGCGCCTTCACTTTTTCGAAGAGAGCGTTTCAGACGCTTTTTCAAAACGAACGGAGGAATCTTTTTTCATGGCACAGCGAACTGAGCTGCTCGCCCCGGCCGGAAGCTGGGAGAGCATGGTTGCGGCGGTCGAAAGCGGCGCAAACGCCGTCTATTTCGGAACGGGCAGCTTCAACGCCCGGGCCTCCGCCGCCAACTTCACGGGCGACGCCATCGCAAAGGCCATTGATTATTGCCACAGCCGGGGCGTTCTGGTCAACGTGACCATGAACACGCTGCTGCTCGACCGCGAGCTTCCCGCGGCGATGGAGACTGCGCGCGAACTGCACCGCCTGGGCGCGGACGCGCTCATCGTGCAGGACATGGGGCTCATCGCCCTGCTGCGGCGGGAATTTCCCGACCTGCCCCTGCACGCCAGCACACAGATGACCGTCCATAACGCCGAGGGCGTGCGCGCCTGTAAAGAGCTTGGCATGACGCGCGCCGTGCTGGCCCGCGAGGTATCCCTTGCGGACGTGCGCGCCATCCGCCGCCAGATCCCGCTGGAGCTGGAGACCTTTGTTCACGGGGCGATGTGCGTTTCCGTGTCCGGCCAATGCCTGTTTTCCAGCTTTGTGGGCTGCCGCAGCGGCAACCGCGGCGCATGTGCCCAGCCCTGCCGGATGAAATATACCGCCGAAAACAAAACGGAGGGCTATCTGCTTTCCATGAAAGACCTCTGTATGCTCGAACACGTGGGCGAGCTGCTGGACGCGGGCGTATGCAGCCTGAAGATCGAGGGGCGCATGAAGCGTCCCGAATACGTCGCCGCCGTCACGAGCGCCTATCGCCGCGCCATCGACGGCGAGATCACGGATTTTGCCGCCGAGCGCCGCAAGCTCATGCAAGTGTTCCATCGCGGCGGGTTTTCCGAGGGATATTACTATTCCCGCGACGGCCTTGTGGCGCAGGAACGGCCCGGCCATTGGGGGCTGCCCGTCGGCACGGTGCAAAAAGGCCGCTTCACGCCGCAAAAGCCTCTTTCCGCCGGGGACGAGCTGGCCTTCCGGCCGAAAAACGCCGATCAGGACGAGTCGCTCCGCCTGACGAAAGACTTGCCCGCCGGGATCTCCGCCCGGGTATCCGGCCTGGAAAAAGCCGAGGGGCTGACGGTCTTTCGCACGGTGGATTCCCATCAGATGGCCGAGCTGCGCGAACAGGTGCGGCAGGGAAACCGCCGCCTGCCCGTTGACGCCATTCTCCAGGCCGAAGTGGGCAAACCGCTTTCGCTCCGGCTGGGCGCGCAGGGGCTGTTTGCAGACGCAGTGGGCGCGGTCGTCGAACCGGCTTGCAAAGCGCCTTCCACGGAGGAAAAGCTGCGCGCTTCCCTTGCAAAGCTGGGCGATACGCCCTTTGCGCTTTCGGGCTGCACGCTCCATTTGGGAGAAGGAGACGCGCCTTTCGTTCCGGTCAGCGCCCTCAACGAGCTGCGCCGCAGCGCTGCCGCCCGGCTTGAGACTGCCCTCGTGCAGCGCTATCGCCGGGCGGATCATGCGCCTTCGCTTTCGTTTGACGAAACGGCTTTTTCGCCGGAAAAGGGCGTTCGCCTTATCGCCCAGTGCGCCACCGTGGAACAGGCTCGGGCCGCCCTTGCCGCCGGAGCGGACGCGATCTACTGCCAGCCCCGCCTGTTCAAAAAAGAAGCACTCGCCGCGTTTTCCGCCCTTTTGAACGAGGATGCGCAAGTGCTTCCCGTGCTGCCGCCGGTGCTCCTTAGGAACGATCTGGAGCGGGCGCTTTCTTCTCTGGACGGTCTGGAATTTTCCGGCGCCGTGGCCGCCAATCTCGGCCAGATCGCGCCCCTTTGGGAACGGTTCCAAATCGTTGTGGGGGATCATTCGCTCAACGTATTCAACCGTTTCAGCGCCGCGAAGCACCTTTCGCTGGGGCTTTCTTCCGTGACGCTTTCGACGGAGTTAACACTGCCGCAGATTCGTGATATAATAAACTGTCTGCCCGCCGAAATGATCGTCTACGGTCGCGTGCCGCTGATGCACCTGATGCACTGCCCCACCCGCCGGATGGGCTCCGGCTGTGCAAAGGACTGCTTTGCCGGAAAAACCCTCACCGACCGCCGGGGCTACCGCTTCACGCTGCTGCCGCTGACGCTTGAAAAAGGTCGCTGCGACGTGCAGCTGCTCAATTCCCTGCCGCTGGACGGCCTGCGCGTGTACGAAAAACTCCGCGCCGCGGGGGATTGCGCCTGGCGAATGCTTTTCGCCCTGGAAACGCCCGAAGAAGTGGGCGAGAGGGTGCGCGCCTACCGTGCCGCGCTCGACGGAAAAGGCGCACTTCCGCTTTCCGAAGCCACTGCCGGACATTTCCTGCGGGGCGTATGAATTTACTGTTTACTCTTTTCAGGAGAGGAATTTTCAATGAACGAACGAATTGCGCGCATTCTCGAATTTGACAAAGTGCGCGAAATGCTCTGCGAGCAGGCCGCTTCCGGCATGGGAAAAGCCCTTGCCCAAAGCGTTCAGCCTGCAAGCGAATATGAAGCCGTCTGCCGCCTGCTCGACGAGACTGCCGAAGCGGAGACGCAGCTGTTCCGCCTGGGCCACAGCCCGGTCGATCCTTTTCCCGACGTGCGCGCCGCGCTGAAAAAATCCGGCGCCACCTATGCCCTCGGCACGCGGGAGCTGCTCGACATCGCCCGCGCCATGCGTGCCGCCCGGTTCTGCCGCGCGTCTCTTCGTCCCGCAGAAGGGGAGGAAGAGGGGATCGTCTGCCGGA
This sequence comes from Bacillota bacterium, assembly GCA_023402915.1. Lineage (GTDB taxonomy): Bacteria > Bacillota > Clostridia > Christensenellales > CALWSW01 > JAEYFO01. The sequence goes on from JAEYFO010000041.1 coordinate 5,637, forward strand.
TGGCGCAGAACCTTCACGTCTGCCGCGCAGTAGAAGAAGAAATTTTCCGCTGCATCCTTGCAGAAGATGAGATCGTCGACACCGCCTCCGCCCGTTTGAACGCCCTGCGGCGGCAGATCCGCGCCTGCGGCGACCGGGTGCGCGACAAGCTCAACAGCCTGCTGCACTCTTCCACCTACAAAAACTGTTTGCAGGAATCCATCGTCACCATGCGCAACGGCCGCTACGTCGTGCCCGTCAAGCAGGAATACCGCTCCATGGTTCCCGGCCTGCTGCACGATCAGTCCGGCTCGGGCGCAACGCTGTTCATCGAGCCCATGGCCGTCGTGGAGATCGGCAACGAGCTCAAAAAGCTCCAGTCCGAAGAGCAGGAGGAGATCCAGCGCATCCTTTCCCAGCTGACGGCGCAGGTCGCGCCCGAAGCCGCCGCGCTCGAAGCGTCCCTTTCCGCCATGGCAGAGCTGGACGTGATCTTCGCCCGGGCACAGCTTTCCCGCATGATGGGCGCTGTGCGCCCCAAACTGAACAAAGACGGCTTTCTGCGCATCCTTGCGGGCCGTCATCCCCTCATCGACAAGGATAAAGTCGTGCCCATCGACATTTGGCTGGGGCGCGATTTCAAAACCCTTATCATCACCGGCCCGAACACC
>JAEYFO010000145.1 GCA_023402915.1 Bacillota bacterium
AGCGACGACATGCTCATCATCCGCGGTGTGAACGTGTTCCCCACGCAGATCGAAGCGGCCTTCGCCTCTGTGGAAGGCATCATGCCCCACTATCAGCTCATCGTCGATCGCGTCAACAACCTCGACACCCTTGAGGTGCAAGTGGAGCTTTCCGCCGAAATGCCCGCCGACGAAGTGCGCAAGATCGAGGCGCTCCGTTCCCAGCTGGAAAAGAGCATCCACAGCGTGCTGGGTCTGGCGGTCAACGTCACGCTGCTCCAGCCCAACACCATCCCGCGCAGCGAGGGCAAGGCCAAGCGCGTCATCGACAAGCGCCACGTCTACGAAGCCCATTAAGCCAGAGATTTCGATATTTCGAAAGGCCGGGGAGTTGGCCAATCGGTTTTCGCCGCTCCCCTGCGCTTTCGGAGCGGAGCGTCCGCGCAGGTTTGAAAAGAAATTTGGGAAAATCCGAAGAAGCGCCGGCTTTGGAACGCGGCGGCAGGATCACGCTTTTCAAAGCAGCCCCTTCAAAAAGGCTGCCGGATTAGTCATTTCCGTTGTTTTTTGATGGAAGCTGGACGTCTTTTTCCGAAAACTGCTTATGAAAGGTTTGTTGAAAAGCCGCAGCCCATTCGCCCCGTCCCTTTCCGAAAACGGTTTTTCCCTGGCTGGTCGTGCCGTTTTTTTCTGAAAATTCCCTGCTGGAAGCTTCTTAAAAAACCCCCTGTGCAATCGCCCTGCTCCTTTGTGAAAACGGCTTTGCCTTGGTATTGCCGCTCTTTCGACCGGCCCGTTCCGGCGCGCCTTTTTCAAATTGAAAATTTTGGAAAATCTCCGGCACTGTTGTTTTTTCAAAAAGATGCAGTCCTTTGCCGGGCTACGCTTTTCAAAAAACAGACTCGCGCTTCAAGGCGCTGCCATTTTCAAAAAACGCCGCTGGACGAATCCCTTTTCTGCCGCGCGAAAAAGCGCTTTTTATGTAGCGTGGAACAGGTTTCCGCCGGCCGCGCTTCCCTCTCGGCGCATTTTGCGCTACAATAGAGAAAATCACTCCGTAACCTTCGCAAACTGCAACAACTTTCGCACCGGCGCATACGCGCTCCCCTTTCTGCTTTCCCCCATCATCTTCAGGAGGTGCATCGCATGTATATCAAGCAGATTTCCGTCTTTATCGAAAACCGTACTGGCCGTCTGGCCGAATTCTGCCGCCTGCTGGGCGACAACGGCATTGATATGATCGCCATCACCATCGCCGACACCACCAGCTTCGGCATCCTGCGCGCCATCGTGAGCGACACGGACAGAGCCGTACAGGTGCTCCGCGAGGCCAACTACGCCGTCACCATCACGGAAGTGCTGGCCGTGGCCATCAACGACCAGCCCGGCGGCCTGGCCAGCGCCCTCGAGCTGCTGCGCGCGCACAATGTGAACGTCGAATATCTCTATTCCTTCGTGCGCCACGTGGGCGACGACTGCGCCATCCTCTTCCGCGTCGATCAGCCGGAAGAAGCCGTCCGCGTGTTTACGAAAAACGGCGTCCGCCTGCTCTCCGCCGCCGAGGTTGAGGTCAAGTAATTCCGCTTTTTCCCTTTTCCCGCTGAAAAATGGACGGCAAAGGCGGTTTTGGCGCTGCAAGGCTGAAAGGCAGAGTTCCTTTTGCCTTGTCTCTTTGGAGCTTTCCGGCGGACTCATCTGTGCTTTTCTCTTGCGCGTTTCGACCGGCAGAGCCGGCGTGCTTCGAGCTTTCGAACCTGAGAGCCTTTGCCTTGTGGACTTTCGGCCCGCGGGTTTGTTCCACGGAAGTTCAACACCCATGTCTTTGCCCCTTGCTCCTTCCGCCGGATCGTTTCGACGGTTCTGCGCCGTGGGCGTTTGCCTTTGATCTTGGCCGTGTGGCTTTTGCTGTGGAAGGATTTGCTCACGGAATCGCCTTTTGTGGCTTCCCGCGCCTTCCGGCCGTTTTGCCGTCCCCTTTTCCGCGGACGCAGTATGCATTTGAGCGTTTTGCGCCCGCAGCATCCCTTTTTTCCAAAACTGCATACACCGCATCTCACCCTTTTCGGATCGATTTTTGCGCAGATGTTCTGACCCTCTGCCGCGAGGGGCTCCTCCTTTTTGAGAAAGCATTCCTCTCTGAACCGCGCAAGTTTCTCCCATTCCATCCCATCAAAAAAGGAGGCAATTCTGCCATGAAACTACAGGAATCCGGCGAAAACTATCTGGAGACCATCCTCATTTTACAACAGCGGATGCAGCACGTCCGCTCCATCGACGTGGCCACGGAGCTGGGATTTTCCAAACCCAGCATCAGCCGCGCGGTCAACCTTCTGCGCGCCAACGGCTATCTGGACGTGGACGGAAACGGCTATCTCTGGCTGACGGAGAGCGGCCGCGCCGTGGCGGAGCGGATGTATGAGCGCCACCGCCTGCTCACGCGCTATCTCATGGCGCTGGGCGTGAGCGAGGAAACGGCCCGTCAGGACGCCTGCCGCATCGAGCATGTCATCAGCGCGGAATCCTTCGGGAAGATCAAGGAGCACGTTCAGACCCGCCTGCTGCCCGAATATAACGAGATCGGCTGAAAACGCGGCGCTGCGGCGCGCCCGGCGCACTTTCTCAGCTTTTGAATTGCTTTTTGGAAGCTTCAATTTTTCCATGCTTCCAACCTTCCCAAACGACCCTTTCCAAAAAAGAAAGCGCTTCTCAATTTTTTGAGAAACGCTTTTTGTTTTCTGCTTTTTCAAAACGGCTCGTTGGAATCTCTCTGCGCGCATGGCTGTTCCGAATCCTTCAAGCGGTTTCCCGCTTTTCTTCTTGATGCAAGCCGCTACTCTGCCCTCTGCCGGTTTTTGCCCGCGCTCAATCCCGGCCGTCGCCCCGGTTTCCGCCGCGCTCACAACCCTCAAATGGCCGTAATACCAGCGCCCGTAGCGATAGCCATAGTGGGGCGGGCAATGGGCGCAATCGCCGTCGCATCGCCCGTTGTCGCGCTTCTTTTGGGGAGTCCGCCGTTCTTCCCAAAGCTCGTCGCGCAGCGTTCCCCAGGAAAATCCCTGCGCATCGTCCTCCACCGTTCCGTAGGGTACGCCGCTTTGCCTGCAAATCTTTTTGATGAGCTTTTCGCCCACACCAAAATCGCACAGCGTCGTGATCTCTGCTTCCGTGAACCGCACGTCGCTATTTTTGAGCATTTTCTTCAAAAGCTCATCGTCACACCCATTGTCGTAAACCTCGATGATCTGTGCGCCGCTCCACGTGCCCGGTACCGCGCAGGATTCCTCGATCAACAGCCTGACCGTCGCATCGTCCATCATATTGCGGAGCAGCTCGAGCAGCTGTGCCGCTGAATAAGGCGCATTGCTTGCGGCAAGGAGCGTTTCGACCGCTTCCTGCTCAAATCCATAGTCCCGGATCAGCACGCAGCTGCAAACTTCCTCCGACGGCGTGTCCGGCCCAAAATCTTCGATAGCGCTCAACCTGCCATATTGTATCTTCTCATCCCAGTTTGGACAGTTGTTATAGTACTCTTCCCACTTCATCCAATCGCCCCCTTTTTTCCACATTCTACACAATTTCCGCCAAAAATCAACCAACCGCCCGGGTTCTTTACCCATACAAAAAAACCGCCGAAGCAATTTGCTTCGGCGGAAAGTGGTCTGGGTGAGAGGATTTGAACCTCCGGCCTCTTGAACCCCATTCAAGCACGCTACCAAGCTGCGCTACACCCAGACGTTTGTGAGAACCATTTCCCGTTCGCACAAGTAGTATTATACGCAACCAACCGAAAAAAAGCAAGTGTTTTTTTGAAATTTTTTGAATTTTCCCAAAATCTCTGCGGCGCTTTACCGCGCACAGCAAAGCCCTCTCTTTCCCTGCCGTGCCGGCTGCTTCCATCCGGCCAATTTCCGCCAGCGTTCTCCGCGCAATTCCACCCCGCCCGCGCCTGCTGACCAGCTCTCTTTTCCTATCGCTTCCTCTGTCTTCCGATCTTCCCGCCAAAGCTTCCGCTTTTACCGCCCATCCGCGTGTTTCCATCCGTGCTTTCACAATAGTATCTTTCTGGTACCTACCGCACAAAATAGTGCTTACTTTTTCTTTTGACACTTCCGCGCTATGATACTTGCAGCAGGGGGAGCTTCAAGCGCTTCCCGCAATTCATCACGGAGGTCCAGTTTCATGAATCGCGTCGTCACTTTCCTCAACGAAAATCCCATCCAGTATCTTGCCACCGTTGGCCGCGACGGCAAGGCCAAATGCCGCCCGTTCATGTTTGCCGGCGAGCTGGACGGCAAGCTCTGGTTCTGCACCAACAACCAGAAGGACGTTTACAAGGACATGCAGCAAAACCCCGAGGTGGAGCTTTCCGTGTCCAGCCCCGCTTACGCCTGGATCCGCCTGCACGGCAGGGCTGTTTTTGAAAACAACCGCGCCGCCAAGGAGCTTTGCCTGAAAAACCCCATCGTCAAGAGCCAGTATGACGACGCCGGCAACCCCATCTTCGAGGTGTTTTATCTGGAAGCGCCCCACGGCGTTATCGCGGATTTTTCCGGCGATCCGCCCTATGAATTCTGACCCCTCCGCCCCCGCAGCGCATCGTCCTGCGGGGGCTTTTTTGTTTGCGTCTCTCCGCCGCTCACAGGAACGGTCTTGCTTGCCCGTCTGTTTTTATTTTTTGCCTGCCCCCCCTTCCCGGCCGCGGCTTTCGCCGGTTTCGCATTTTTTCGTCCTTCCATCCTGCCGATGCTTGCATTTGTGCCTCCGCAAAGGCATAATAAAGGCAAAAGCGCACACCGTCGGACTTTTTGGGGACGCTCAAACCCTCGCCCCGCCCGCTTTCAAACGCACGGCACGCCCTCAACGTTTGAAAATCCCTCTCCGCGCGTACGGCCTGCCGCCCGTTTCAGGACACACGCCGCCAGATTTGGGAATTTCCCGCCCGCGCCGTGCCCCTTCCCTTTCGCCGTTGCAAACGGCTTTTTTCAGGGCATGCAGTTAGCTTTCGCTAATCGAATTCGCCCTGCGTCCGGCCCGGCAGCTTTCCCAACCCAGCCTCTTCGCCGCCTGTTCCAACGGCCAAAAGAGCAACCAATGGAACAGTTGAAAAACCCCGTTCGCAGCCCACACCCGGAAACTCCCTCGCCCAAAACGCTTGAGGGATTCCACCAGAACCGACCAGAACCTTCCGGGGCATCGCCCCTTCCAAAGGAGGACGCCATGGCGCGCATCCAGTATTTTCCCGGCCGCATCCGCAAAAACTCCACCGCCGAGCGGGCTGTCCGGCATTTTTCCCGCATTGGCGCAGGAGAAGCCTTCTGCGGCGGCGGCTCCACCTACTACGATATTTTCCCCGGCGTGATGGCGCTGGTTCACCGGCTCGTCATCGACGAATGCGTCGAAGCGCGGGAAGCAAGCAACGCGCTGGAGATCAACTTCTGCGCCAACGGCCGGTTCGAAAGCGATTTTTCCGACCGGGACTGCGCCATTTTGGGGCCAGGCGACGCGGCGGTCAGCCTGTTTGACGGCAAAAACGGCCGCCTGTCCCGCTCCCGCTTTCCGCTAGGCTATTACGAAGGGCTGACCATTCACATCGACTGCGCGGCGGCCACGGCCTGGCTCCGGGCCAATTTCCCGGCGCTGGGGCTGGATCTTTGCGCCCTGCGGGATCAGCTCCTTTCAGAGCACTGGTTCTGGACGGGCAGCGCCGGCGGCCGGTGCGAGCACGTTTTCCGCGAGCTGCTGGAGCTTTTGCCCTATGGCGAGGAGCGCCTGCTTCAGCTCAAAACCGCAGAGCTGCTGCTGCTTTTGCCCCAGCTTTGCCTGCGCCGGCGGGAGAGCGCCTATGTGCCCCGCAGTCAGGTGGAGCTGGTGCAGCACATCCGCGACCACATCGTTTCCGACCGCAGCAGCTATTCCTCCGTCGAGCAGCTGGCCAGAGAGCACGGCCTTTCCGTCACGCAGCTTCAGCGGGTGTTCCGCCGTCTGTACGGCATGCCCATCTATCAATATCTGAAGGAATACCGGCTGGAGCAATCGGCCATCGAGCTGATCCAGACCAGCCGCCCCGTGACGCAGATCGCGCTGGACGCCGGGTTTTCCAGCGCAAGCAAATTTTCCGAGACCTTCAAAAAGCGCTACGGCATGACCCCCTCCGCCTACCGGATCCGTTCCTATGACCAAAATGGGATGTTTTGACCGAAATAGGATAGTCCGCCGCCGCCGGTTTGTAGTATCATCATTTTCGGTTAGGAAAAACTAACCGAATGAAGAAGTTTCAAGGAGGTCCCCGATGAACAATAGGAAGAAACGGATCGCTGCATTGCTGCTTTGCGTCGTGATGGCGCTTTCCCTGTGCGCCTGCGCCAAGCCGGCGGACGCGCCGGACGCGGCGGTAGACGAATACCTCGCGCAGCTCGAAGGCACATATGTCGAGCTGTTCCCCGAGCTTTCCAAGGAAGAATATCACGACCTTTGGATCAGCTCCATTACGGAAGCCGCGGGCGCGGACAACGCCGAAGCCATTTACTCCATGCTCCTTTCCATGTGCATGGCGGACGTCTACGGGCAGGAAGCGGCCGACGCCTATGCTGCCGACCAGAGCGCCATGCGCTTTGACTGCTATTTCCTCGGCGGCGTGAAGAAATTCGTTTTCTCCGGCAACACCATTTCCGGTCTGGATGAAAACGGCAAGGAAGTTTTCTCCCACACCTATGCGCCCGTGGAGAACGAAGCGGACACCGGCTTCCTCTACTACAAAACCGAAGACGAAAACGCCGGTCAGTTCACCTATTTCGCCTTCTCTCCCGACACCCCCGCCACCACCTATCACATCGAGTTCCGCTATGCCGAGGACATCGCCGATCTGCAGAGCTGGTTTGAGGGCGCTTACGCCTACTGGAACGCGGCCGGTATCCTCGAAAACTACGATGAGCAGATGATGACCGACTGCATCAACC
>JAEYFO010000085.1 GCA_023402915.1 Bacillota bacterium
GCTCAAGGCGGTGCGGCTTGAGCTGTGCGGCGACCACATGATCGATTACCTTCCGGCTATTTATCGAAAAGAAGGGGAGTTCACCCGGCGCTTTTTGTCCGTGTTCGACAGTATGTTCATGGACATGGAGCACAGCATCTACGAGCTGCCCGCGCGGTTCGATTATGAAAACGCCTCGGAGGAAATGCTGCGCTATCTGGCGCAATGGATGTGTGTCGATGCGTTCGACGGGCCGGAGCAGTCCCTTGCCGAACGGATCCGCACGGCGCAGGCGGATTACGAAAGCCTGTATACCGTGGCGGGCGTGAAGCGTTCGGTCTTTCGCCTGACCGGAAAAGAGCCGCTGCTCATCGAGCGGGCGGACGTCGATCCCAACCGGCCGGACTGCGTCGATTCCGCGCTGTACCGGCGGCTGTACGGGGACGACCCTTACCGCTTTTTCCTGCTTCTGCCGGAGGAGGCCTTTTCCGGCAGGGCGCAGATCGAAGCGTTTTTGACGCGCATGAAGCAGCTGATCCCCGCGGGGATGGATTTTGAACTGATCCTGCTCAAGCGCTGTGTGCAGCTGGACCGGCATACGTATCTTGGCGTCAACACCATGGTCAGCGATTACGTCCCGGTTGTGATGGATGAAAACAGCACGATCCACTATGACACGATGATCGGAGGAGACGAAGGTGAAAGAAATTAGCTATTTCCCCATGGAAAAAAACCGGTATTTTTACGGAAAACTGCTCACCGTCCGGGATTTTGAGGCCGAGCAGAACTATGCAAGCGCAAAGCGCCGTCTCATCAACCGGGTCGTGCATGGCGCGGGCGTGGTGTGCGGCCTCGGCGTGAGTCGCAGCGACGATGCGACGCTGCTCATCGGCAGCGGCATGGCGCTGGATTATCAGGGCCGGGAGATCGTCGTGGAAGAGCCGCTGGTGCGGCGCGTGGAAATGATCGAAGGGCATGAGACCCTTCTTGGAAAAGAAACGGCCTATCTGTGCCTCGATTACGACGAAACGGACATCGAGCCGGTCAAAGCCGTCGGTTCCGACACGGGCGCCAACAGCCAATACAACATGATCCGCGAGGGCTACCGGCTGTATTTTACCGATCAGCCGCCCGAATACCGCAGCCTTCTTGAAACGGCGGGGCGGGAAAACGTCAGCGTGCTGTATTGCGCAAACGGCCTGACGCTGGTGTTTTATGCGGCGGCTGCCGCCTGCTCCGGCGATGAATTCACCGTCGGGATGCTGGTGGTCAAAAACGAAAAAACGCCGCCCGTGCGCTTTACCCTTGAGGGGGACAGCGGCATCGTCGAGAGCGAGGATGGCCGCATCCGCCTCAGCTACGGCGAAAGCCCGGACGAAAAGCGCAGCGTTCTGGAAACGGTGTTCCAGCTCAAGGCGCAGAGCCTTTCGGACGTTTCCGCGCCCCTGTTCCCCAACGGGGCGGAGCTGACGGTCGAAATGGGCGGACATACCTATAAGAACATTCTCGAGATCAACGCGGAATTGACCCTTTGCTCCAACCGCGCGGCCTATGAGGATTTCCTTCGGAAAAAGGACGACCTGAGCAGCCACCTGCGGGGGCGGGGGATCCCGATCTATCTTGCAAAGGTGGAACTCATCAGCGCCACGGAGCGGGTGTTCCTCGGCGCGGTGACCAGCCTGCCCTTCGGCCAGCGGCTCTCGCAGAGCAGCGCGGCCCACAGCGCCGGAAAGGACCGCATGGAAGTGACCACGTCGGTCGAGTCGTTGGAATTCTGGCAAAAGCCGGACGTGAAGGCTACGTATCAGCAGGAGCAGGGCACGCTTCATCTGGCGTTTGGCATCCCGTCGCCGGAACTGTATGATTATACTACCAGCCACGGTGTGGTGGACATTGCGCTGCCCGGCGGCATCAAAGTCAACGGCCGCTATACTTCCGAAGAAATTCCCCACGGCTTGGGGCCGGGCAACGTGGAAGTGCGCCTGGCGGTGGAATTTGAAAACGACGGCGAGGCCCATTTGTTTGGAAACAGCGAAGTGTTCCGTTCTCGAAACAGCCCCATCGCCGCGCCCTGGCTGGAAACGGCCGTGGTGGTCTATCCTGCCCGCGGCACCATGCGCATCGGCGTGTGGCTGCACGACAACGTTGAAGGAAATCGCATCCGAGTGCATTATTATGCGCAAAAGCCCGAACGCGACACCAGGCGGCTGCTGGAAAACCGCAAGGCCAGCGTCAGCATCCTGCCGGAGATCGTCCGGCTGGGCCAGCGCGAGCAGATGCGCTTCAAGGCGACGGTGCAGGGCAGCGAGGACAAGAGCGTCCTCTGGTCCGTCAAGGATGCGGGCGGCGGCGCCATCGACCAGAACGGCATTTATCAGGCGCCGGAAGCCAAGGGAACATACGAAATTGTGGCGGCTGCCCGCGCCGATGAAACGGTGACGGCCAGCGCCTACGTGATCGTCGAATAACCGGAAGGGAACCAACTCTTCCTTTCAAAAAACACCGCAAGGGAAAGGAGCGCTGCTGTGGACGCGATTCTCATTCGTTCCCGGTATAAAGTCACCTTCGTTCCATATGCCTGCGAAGGGTATGCCGCCATGCAGGCGGTGGACGTGGAGAGCCGGGACAAACGCGAATACCTGCTCAACGTCTATGAGGATCAGTGGGTGCGCCCCTATGTGGCGGCTTACGCTTCCTTGCAGCATTATTCCGGCTTTCACGGGGTGTTCATGGACGAGGGGAGCCTTGTGGCGGTGTTTGACGCAGTGGGCGGAACGCCCATCGATCAGGTGTTTTTCCGGGGAGCACAGCTCCCATGGCAAACGCGGCTGGCCTTTGCGCAGGAGCTGTTTCACCTGGGGCTGACGCTGGCGGATCAGCCGCCGGAGCTGGCCTGCGCTTCGCTCCTGAGCGAAAACCTCCGGCTCTGGCCAAAGGAAGGACGGCTGGCGGTAAGCGCGCAGCTTCGCCCCATGGAAAACATGAACCAGCGGGAAGCGGCGTTTCTGGTGATAGATCAGGTCAAAAAGGTGCTGCTGCGCCGGTTCAGCTCCCCGAAAGAAGAGATCAATTTCCTGGATAGTCTGGAGGAGCAGACGTTCCCGACGCCGGTCGCGCTGTATGCCCATTGGACGCAGGCCGCCGGAAAACTGCGCGAGGACTACGAACAGCTCTACGCCAAGCCTGCCTTGCAGCGTTGGCTGTATCTGGCGTTTCAAAATGCACTGCGCTTCGTCAAACGCCGTTGGAAGAGAAAGGGATCGAAACACTCATGAAAAAGCTGCGAAAATTTTCCGTGCTGCTGCTGTTCGCGGCGTTTTTCGGCGCGCTGGTTTTCAGCGCCTTTTCCGGAGCGCTGAGCGATATGGCGGAAAATCTGCGCAGCGGCAGGGGCGCGGGCGAATGTCTTTGGGCGGCGCAGGGCGCGGATGGAAAAACCTACGCCGTCATGGAGCAAAACGGCGCGCGAACTCTTTACGGGTTGGAAGGCGCGGAGCGAAAAAGCAGGAAGAGTCTTTCGTCCGGCTTGCCGGAATCGTATGGGATCCAGTCGCTCTTCGTCGCGGCGGACGGCACTGTGCTGCTGAGCGTCTATGCCCTCGACGGCGTGCTGCCCCAAAGCTATGGCCTGTACGCTTCGCGCGAAAACGGGCCGTTTGTGCTGCTGTATCAGGCGGAGCTGTCCGGAACGACTGCGGATCAGCGGCGGCAGAGCGCAGGACTGACGGCGGCGCGGCAGGAGGGGAATTCCGTTGCTTTGACGCTTTGCAAGGCGGGAAAGCAGGAGCAGTATTCCTACGATCCCGCCGATGGACAGGGCCTGATCGCCCGGCCGCTTGAGAACATCGAGCGGGACGCGGCGCAGCCGGACGCAGTGGAAGAGGCGTGGAGCCTTGTTCTGGCCGCTGGGATCGCGCCGGAAACCGTGACGAGTCTTTCGCCCGCAAAGGATGGAGAAGCGCTGGCTGTTTTGAATGGAAAGCAGTTGTATCTTCTTGTGGAAGGTGCAGAAAAAGCAGACCTGAGCGCCGGATTGTACCGCAGGCCCTGGCAAAGCGCGCTGCTGCTGGCAGCCGTTGTGCTTGGCGTGCTGGCGCTGGCCTACGGGTGCTATTATGCGGTCTGCGAAGTGAAACAGCTCTATTTCCCGCTGGGACTGCGCACACTGCTTTGGCTGCTGCTGGCGGGGTATGCCGCAGTGTGCCTGCTGACGGGGCTTGGCGTCTCTCCGGCGCAGCGAAATTCCGTGCGGCAGGAAGCGCAGACGGCGCTCAAAAGTCAGGCTGCGCTGGCCGCAGAGTCCACCGAAAAGGCGGCACAGGCGCTGGCGCAGGCTTCTCCCGCGTGGGCGGACAGCGCGTTCTTCCTCCTTGAAAAGCGGGAAAACGGCTGGCAGCTCGCTTCGACGGCAGACGGAGAAACCGGCGAAAAAGCAGCGGAAAGCGCGCAGCTTCTGCGTGCCGCCGCAGCGCAGAACTGGACGGCGCAAGAGCCGCTCGCCTTCCCAACCCTTTTGCGGGGCGAACCGAATGAATGCGTGCTGGTTCCCCTCGAAGAGAGCCGCGCAGCGCTTGGACGGATGAACGTTTCTGCGCTGGAAGAGCGCGCGGAAAGCGGCCTTAAAAAGCTGCGGCTGTGGTGCGGCGTTGCGGCGGCGGCGCTTGCGCTCGGCGCGGCAGGATTTTCTGCGGGAGCGGCCCGGGGCGCGCGGCGGGTGACGAAGGGCATTGACCTTCTGAGCGCAAAGACCGGCCATGTGCGGGTGAACAATCCCTCGGGCGACGAGCTGGAAGCGCTCGGCGCTGCGTTCAACGATCTGAGCGCGCAGCAGGACGAATGGAACCGGGAATCCCAGCAGAAAAACAACGCCTATCTGCGCTTTGTGCCCCGGCGCTTTGTGGCGCTCCTCGGAACGAAGCGCATCGAACAGCTGGACAAAACGGCCACGGCCTCCCACGAGATGGCAGTGATGGCCGTGCGCTTCACCTTCCCGCAGGAAGCGGAGCATGCCGATGCGCAGCAGCTGTTTGACAACATCAACGAAGTGTTCGAGCATATTTCCGCCCCGGTGTCCGAGGCGGACGGCGCGATCTATAACTTTGACCACGACGGATTTGACGCGGTGTTTGAAAACGGCGCGCGCGCCGCGGTGGGCGCTGCGGTGGCCGTGCGGCAGGCTCTGCTCGATCTCAACGCCGAGCGGGCCGCCCGCGGCGAGGGCAGCGTACAGCTTCGGGTGACGCTCGACCACGGCGCGGTCATGCTGGGCGTTGTGGGCGATGGGGACCGGGTCGTTCCGACCGTGGTTTCCGCCTGCTTGAACCGGGCGCGCCGGCTGGCCGTGCTGGCCGAACGGCTGGACGCCGGGATCCTCTGCACCGCTGCGGCGGCGGACGCGGCGAAGGAGTATGCGCTGCGTTATATCGGAAAAACGGCGCAAAGGGACGGGGGCTTCCGCGTTTATGAAATTTTTGACGGCGACCCCTACAGCGTCCGTCAGGCCAAGGAGAGCCTGCGCGAACCGTTCAGCAGCGGGCTTTACGCCCTTTACGGCGGAAAATTTTCCGAAGCAAAGCGCCTGTTCATGGACATCGTCCGGCGGCAGGATCAGGACGGCGCCGCCCGGTATTATCTGTATCTGGCGGACCGCTGCGAAAAAGACCCGCCGGAGGAAATTTCGCTCGGATAGCCGAAGAAACCTCGAAACATCCCGGAAAAAGGAGAAGGTTTTATGCCCATTACGCCCCTTGATACGGTAAAAAATCAGTTCGAAAGCGCCGCCCGCAGGCAGGGTCAGGCCGTCGTTTCCGATGTGCGGCGGCAGACCAGCATCGTCCGCGCGGCCAACGCGCTCCTTGGAAAAGGGCGGAACGCGCTGGAAAAGGGCACGCGGGAGGCCAGAGCGAAAGCGGAGCGTTCTGCGGAAAAGGGTGGCGTTTACGTGCAGAAGCAGCCGGTCGTTCGCGCGCCGGACGGTTATGTGCGCCGTTCGCCGGTGCAGCCCGTCGTGGAAGCGGCGGATTACCGCAAGCGCTGCGTTCGCCGGTGCGTGGGCGCGGTGCTGGGTATTTTGGCGGCGATGGGAGCAATGGTTCTTTTGTTCCGGCATATTTTTTAGAAAATCTTTCAGAAAAACAGAATTCCGGCGCGCGGCCGGGGAGGAATGACTCTTGATCGCAAGATTTTTCAAACAGCTGCTCGATTCCTGCGGCGTGGTATGGCGCACGTTCCGCGCGTTTTTTGCGCGGCAGTTCATGGGTGTGCGCGCCCGCTTCCGGCGCATCACCAGCTTTTCGCGCCAGGCGGCCAAGCTGGTGCCCAAGGCCATGTCCTCCGTGGCAGTGGCGGGACAAAAGCCCACAAAGCGGGAAGATTTCGTCGAAACCAAGCGGCTGTTTGTGGCCAAATCCTTCCTGATCGTGCTGCTGGTGGGGCTGGTGCTGCTGGGGCTGCTGATCTATTTTGTCATTGCGCCCTGGATGACGCGGACGTTCTTTACCGCCCGGCTCTATCAAAGGGACGCCGCGGTGGCCGGCTATAACG
>JAEYFO010000158.1 GCA_023402915.1 Bacillota bacterium
CTTCGATGAGGCCTGTGTTGACCACGTTGCCCGTCAGGGCGAAGGCCTTCGTGCCGGTAGAGGTCTCCGTGCCGATGGCCTTGAACCAGTCCGCGCCCTTTTCGATGATGCCGGGAACGTTGGCGAAGGTTTCGACGTTGTTGAGCACGGTGGGCTTTCCGAACAGGCCCTGCTCGACCGTGCGCGGGGGCTTCGTGCGGGGCATGCCGCGCTTGCCCTCGATGGAGGCGGTCAGCGCGCTGCCTTCGCCGCAGACGAACGCGCCCGCGCCCTTGTTGATGTGAAGATGGAACGAGAAGCCGGAGCCGAGGATGTCGTCGCCCAGCAGCCCCAGCGCCGTGGCCGCTTCAATGGCTTTGGTCAGCTTCTTGACGGCCATGGGGTATTCGGCGCGGACGTAGATATAGCCCTCGCTCGCGCCGCAGGCCACGCCCGCGATCATCATGCCCTCGATCATGCGGTGCGGATCGTCCTCCATGACGGAGCGGTCCATGAACGCGCCGGGGTCGCCCTCGTCGCCGTTGCAGACGATGTATTTCGGCGTGGCCGCCTGCCGCTGCACCTGGCTCCACTTGCGCCCGGTGGGGAAGCCGCCGCCCCCCCGTCCGCGAAGGCCGGAGTCGGACACCTCCGAAACGATCTGGTCGGGCGTCATTTCAAAGAGCGCCTTTTCAAACGCTTCGTAGCCGCCGACGGACAGCGCCTCGAAAATGGAATCGGAATCGATCTCGCCGCAGTGCTCGAGCACCACGCGCTGCTGCTTGCGGTAGAAGGGGATGTCGTTCTTTTTGGCGTAGACGTTGCCCTGCGCGTCGTGGTAGGCAAGGCGTTCGATCAGCTCGCCGTGAACGACGGTCTTTTCGATGATCTCTTCCACGTCGGACGGCTTGACCCGGGTATAGAGCCAGCCCTCCGGCTCGACGCGCAGCAGCGGCCCGATCTCGCAAAAGCCGGGGCAGCCGCCCTTGGTGACGCGCACGCTGTCGTCGTGGGGATCCTTTTTCAGTTCGACGGCGCAGGGGACGCCGCACGCCGCCAGCTGCTCGACCAGCCGGTCATAGATCTGAAGGGAGCCGCCGGACACGCAGCCTGTGCCGGTGCAGACCAGGATGCGGCGCTTCTGAGAAGCGGCGGCCTCGCGGCATTCCTCCCGCAGGCGGATGAGTTCTTCTCTGTTTTTCAGCATATCACAGACTCTCCTTGAGTTCCTTCAAAAGTGCGGACGCCTTGTCCGGGGACATGGAGGGGTAGACCTTGTCGTTGACGGTCATGGCCGGCGCAAGGCCGCACGCGCCCAGGCAGGCCACGGTCTGCACGGTGAACGAAAGATCGTCCGTGGTGATCTTCTTTTCGGAAAGGCCCAGCTCGCTGCGCAGCCTTTCCAGAATGGGCAGCGAATGGCGCACGTGGCAGGCCGTCCCGTCGCAGACGCGGATGACGTACTTGCCCTTGGGCTCGAGCGAAAAGTTTTCATAGAACGTCGCCACGCTGTAGATGCGCGCAAGGCTCACGCCCAGCCCTTCGGCCACGTGGGAGAGCAGCTCCCTGGGCAGGTAGCGGTAGTCGGCCTGGATCTCCTGCATGATGGCGATCAGGTCGGATTCCCTGTGGCCGTGCGCCGCAAGGATCTCATCGACTTTGGCGTAGTCAAGGTTGTGATCCATATGAGGTTCCTCCGTTTGTGTGTGTCTTGTGTGTCTCTTATGGAATATGAGGTTGAAAAATATGGAAAGAAAAAGCTCCGGGAAACTGTGGAACGATGAAAAAAAGAAGAGCAAAGAGTTAGCTGCGGGCTCCTTGATCCCCGGTAAAACTTGCGCTTTCAGTGTATCACGTTGTATGATACAATGTAAAGACAGTTCGTTATTTTTTTAGCGGAAAATCCGCTGTTTCAGAAGATTTTGGCTGAAAAATTCTTTGTTTTTAGAAAAATTCTCCGGTTTCAAAAAGAAAATTTTTGGAAAAGAGGTCTGTCTCGATGAGTATTCTGGAGCTGCGGCCGGACAACTGCAAAAACTGCTACAAATGTGTGCGCCATTGTCCGGTCAAGTCCATCCGCGTGCGGGAGCACCGGCCGGAGATCATCCCGGCGGAGTGCATCCTGTGCGGCCGGTGCACGGTGGTCTGCCCGCAAAACGCCAAGGTGGTCCACAGCGACGTGGCGGCGGTGGAGGCGCTGCTTGCGTCCGGGCGGCCGGCGTATGCGTCCGTCGCGCCGTCGTGGGCGGCCAGCTTCCCCTTTGAACAGTTCGAAGCGCTGGAAAAGGCGCTCGTTTCTCTGGGGTTTTCCGGGGCGATGGAAACGGCGGAGGGGGCGTTTCTCGTCAAGACCCGCTATGAGCAGCTGGTGCGGCGGGATCCGTCGGCGCTGTGGATCTCTTCCTGCTGCCCGTCGGTGGTGACGCTCATCGAAAAGCATTATCCCGATCTGCTGCCCTTTGTGGCGCCGGTGCTTTCCCCCATGGAGGCCCACGCAAAGCGCATCCGTGCCCTGCACGCGGGGGCGGCGGCGGTGTTTTTCGGGCCGTGCATCTCCAAAAAAGAAGAGGCCCGGCGGGGCGCGCTCGAAGGGGCGCTGACCTTTGAGGAGCTTTTCGCCTGGCTGGAACGAAAGGACCTCCTTCCCAAAGAGGAAGCGCCCGTGGCCGAGCCGCGGCGCTGCTGCTCCCGGTTTTTCCCGACGACGGGGGGCATCCTGCGCACGATGGAGCGCCTGCCTTCCGTCCGCTATCTGGCGGTCGAAGGGGTGGAGCGGTGCATGGCCGCGCTCGAAGAGATCCGCGCCGGGAAGCTCACCGGCTGTTTTCTGGAAATGAGCGCCTGCGTGGGCAGCTGCTCCGGCGGGCCGGCCGCCGCGCCGCAGGCAAGGGAAGCGCTGTCCGCCCGCCTGCGGGTGGAAGAAACGGCATCGGACGGAGAGGATTTTGACCTTTCGGAAGAGATGGACCTTTCGCGGGTGCTGTGCGACCGCAGCGAGCACGTTTTGCCGCCGGCGGAAGAGGAGCTGACGGCGGTCCTGCGGCAGATGGGCAAGTACGCGCCGGAGGACGAGCTCAACTGCGGCGGCTGCGGCTACGACACCTGCCGGGAGAAAGCGGCGGCGGTCTGTCAGGGCAAGGCGGAGATCGCCATGTGCCTGCCCTTCATGAAGGAGCGGGCGGAGTCCTTTTCCACGAAGCTGTTCGATTTTACGCCCAACGCCATTTTGTCGGCGGACCTTTCGCTGAACGTGCAGCAGGTGAACCCGGCGGCCTGCGCGCTGTTCGGCCTTGGCGCTCCGGGCGAAGCGGCCGGGCGGCCGGTTTCGGAATTTCTGGAGGAATACGATTTTATCGAGACCATCGGCTCGGAAAGCGGCGTGGTGAAAAAGACGGCCTATCTGGAAAAATTTCAAAAATACGTCGAGGAATTTCTTCTCTTTGACGCGGTGGGCGGCATGGTGGTGTGCATCATGAAGGACGTGACCCGCCAGAAGGAGCGGCAGGAGCAGGCCCGAAAGGCGCGGGAAGCGGCGGCGGACATCACGGGCGGCATCGTGGAAAAGCAGCTGCGCATCGTCCATGAGATCGCGTCGCTGCTGGGCGAAACGGCGGCGGAAACGAAGATCGCCCTGACGGAGCTGAAGGACGCCATCGCCCTGGACGAGCCGGAGGAGGACGGGGAATGAGCGGCGGATTTTTGACGGGCGCGGGCAGCGGGCTGTTCATGGAGCTGGGCGTTTCCAGCCTGAACAAGCACGACGAAACGCTCTGCGGGGACTGGTACACCTTTGACCGCAGGGAGGACCTTTCGACGCTGGTGCTGTCGGACGGGCTGGGCAGCGGCGTGAAGGCCAACATCCTCTCGACGCTGACGGCCACGATCCTCGGCACCATGATGGCCAGCCGCATGACGATCGAAGAGTGCGTCTCCACCATGGCGCGCACGCTCCCCGTCTGCCGGGAGCGGCATCTGGCCTACGCCACGTTCACGATCCTCCAGATCGACCACCGGACGAACACGGCCTATCTGGCCCAATACGACAATCCTTCGGCCATTTTGCTGCGGGGCGGGGCGCACGCGGATTACCCGGTGACCGGCCGCACCGTGGGGGAAAAGACCGTGCTCGAGAGCCGGATCCCCCTGCTGGCGGAGGACATGCTGGTGCTGTGTACGGAC
>JAEYFO010000159.1 GCA_023402915.1 Bacillota bacterium
GAGCTGGGCTATATGGACGAGGATGAAGCGACGGAATATTTCGGCACCATGACCCGCGCCGCCGTGCGCCAGTTCCAGCGCCAGCTGGGGCTTGAGGAGGACGGCGTTATCACGCAGGCGCTGTGGGATCAGCTTATGAGCGACGAAGCGCCCCATTACACGGTCATGATCGGCATGCGGGGCGACGATGTCAAGGAGCTGCAAAACCGCCTGTATGAAATGGGCTACCTGTCCTCGTCATCCGAAGTGACGGGATACTTCGGCGAGCTGACCGAAGCGGCCGTCAAGAAGATGCAGGAGCTCAACAAGCTGCGCGTGGACGGCAAGGCCGGAACGGCCACGATGGACCTGCTCTACAGCAGCGACGTGATCCCGAACTATTATTCCTACGGCGAAGAGAGCGACGTCATTCTCAAATACCAGAACAGGCTCAAAGAGCTGGGCTACATGACCACCACGCCGGACGGCAAATACGGTCAGGACACCATGGCGGCCATCAAGCAGTTCCAGAGCCGAAACGACCTCGTGGCCGACGGCTATCTGGGGCCTTCCACCATCAAGGCGCTCAATTCTTCGTCCGCCACGCCCAACGCCCTGAGCATCGGTTCGAGCGGCAGCACCGTGCAGAACATGCAGAAGCTGCTCTATCAATATAATTACATCAAAAAATCCGCCATCACCGGCTATTACGGCACGATCACCGAAGCGGCCGTCAAGCTGTTCCAGAAAAACAACGGCCTGACGCAGGACGGCCAGGTGGGCAAAAAGACCATGAACGTCCTCACGGGCGACAAGGTCACCAAGGCGAAAAGCCCCGTCACCGGCAGCTCGTCCGGTTCGAGCAGTTCAAAATCCAAGGTGCAGAAGCTCATCGACGTGGCGCGCTCCAAGCTGGGCTGCAAGTACGTCCGCGGCGCGAAGGGATCGAGCAAGTTCGACTGCTCCGGCTTTGTGTACTGGTGCCTCAAGCAGGTGGGCATCAAGCAGAACTACCTCACGTCCTACGGCTGGCGTAGCGTCGGAAAATACACCAAGATCACCGATTTTAGCAAGATCCGCGCAGGCGATATCGTCGTTGTGACGGGCCACGTGGGCATCGCGTCCAGCTCGTCGAAGATCATCGACGCTTCGTCCAGCAACGGCAAGGTGGTCGAGAGGAGCTTCCAGTCCAACTGGTGGAAGCGAAACTTCATCTGCGCGTGGAGGATCTACGATTGATCCGCTGCGGCGGTCTCAGACAAAAAGAGCCTTTCGGGGCTCTTTTTCTGTGCGTTCAAACGGGGTTCAGTCCAAAGGAACAGAGTGGGTGAAAGCCTGTTTGCAACAGTAAAATCTCCTTCCGGCGGGAGAAACTGTTCTGCGAATGCCCGGCATGAGTGGGCTTTCTGAAGGGATGCTTCAGGAAAAATCCGGGCTGCTGCTTCCGGTCAAAAAAGCGCCTGCCGCGAAAAAGAAACGCTGAGAATAAGCAGCGCGCACGTTCTTCCCAAAGCAAAGTCCCCGTGCGCGGGGGCTGTTTTTGCAGAAGAAACCGGACGGAAAGTCCTTAGAACTGGAAAAACATCCTCCCGCCGCGCGTCTCTGCTCGCGCGCCTGAAAGGACAAGCGCCGCTGAAAGCCCCCTGCTTGGCAGCGGCGAAAACGGGGAGGAAAAAGCAGAGAATACAGATCCGCCGGAAGCGTGAAAGCGGAAAGCGATCGTTTTCCGAAAGCAAAACCCCGTGTCGCGGGGTTCTGTTTTTACGGGAAATTTTGGGCGGAAAGTTTTTGAAACTTGAAAAATTTCTTCCTTCCCACCGCCCGTCTCCGCTCGCGCTTGAAAGGACAAGCGCCGCTGAAAGCCGCCTGTTTAACAGGGCGAAAACGGGGAGGAAAAAGCAGGAAGCACAAAAAAGGAGCCTTTTTGAGACTCCTTTTCGCTGCTGTGGAAATTACTTGAGCACCGTGCCGTCCGCGAGGGTGATGGTATGGCCGTTGAAGTTGATCGTGCCGTTATTGACCAGCGTCGAGAGCGTGCAGTCGCCCGTCAGCGTCCAGGTGCAGCCCTCTTCGATGGTGACGGCGGCGTTGTTTTCCACCGCTGCGCCGCCTTCGGCGTTTTCAACGACGTTGATCGTGCCGGTGAAGGCGCTGCCGTTTTTCAGCGTCATGGTCAGCGTGGAGATGCTGTCCACGATGATGTCGCCGGAAAGGGTCTGTCCGTCAGCGGTAAATTCCGCCTGCGCGCCGTTGCTGCCCGCCGTGCCCCAGCCGCGGGTGGCGCTGTTTCCAACCACCCGGAGGAGCGCGCCGTCCGCGTCCTCGTTTTCAAGGGTCACGCCCGAAAGCGTCAGCAGGCAGTGGGTGTTCGTCACGTAGAACATGTCGCCGTTTTTCGCCGTCAGGCTGCCGCCTGTCATGGAGAACACCGAGGTGCCCACGTCCGCGTCGCCGCTCATGGACTGGTAGATCATGACGTTGTGGACGTTTTCGCTGGAGCTTGCGCCGTTCGTGTCGCTCATGCTGCCGGTAACGGTGCAGTTTTCCAGCGCGATGGAGTTTTTGCCCTCAATGACCAGCGCTTCGGAGTTGTTGGCGGTCAGGACGGCGTTTTTGACGGTGATGTCCGCTGTGGAATAGACCGCCGGGGAGTTGTAGCCGTTGGAGGTATAGGTTCCGCCGTCCACGTTGACCGTTCCGCCGCCCCGGTCGGAGCGGATGGCCGCAGAGGAGTTGCCGGAGGTTTCCACCGTCAGGTTCGAGGCGTTGGTCGTGCCGCCGCCGGTGGTCTGGATGCCGCCGGAATTGTCGGCCGTGGTGGTGATGGTGGAGTCGGAAATGTTGACGGTGGTGCCGCTGCCGTAGCTGAACACGCCGTTGCCGTTCTGGGCGGAAGAGGTGACGGTGGCGTTTTCAATGGTCACGGTCGCGCCGTTTGTGGCGAGCAGGGCGGCGTTCACGCCGTAAAAGTCGCCGTTTTCCGTGTTGGAAGTGGCGCCCGCGCTCTTTTCAACGGTAATGCCGCTGAGGGTCACCGTTGCGCCGTCGATGCGAAGCGCGTTTTCGTCGTCGCCGGTGGAGGTGTATGTTTCACCGGAATAGGTCCCGTCCTCTGAGAGAGTGGTGGCACTTTCGTCCTGCGTCACTTCGCTGCTGCCGCCAAAGCCGCCGGGCGCGCCGCCGCCAAAGCTGTCTCCGCCCGCTCCGCCGGGGCCGCCAAAGCCGCGCAGCGTCTGAACTTCAGCGGAAGCAGCAGCCGTGCCTTCGCCCACCGTAACGGTCAGAATATCGCCTTCGCTCAGGTCGCTCAGCTGGATGCTTTCGCCGTTTTTCGTCAGCGTCGCCTTGGAGAAATCCAGCACGACGCTCTCCTCTCCGGCAGTGAAGCCGCTTTGGCCGGGCGCGTTGCCGTCCGGCAGTTCGGGAGGAGTGCCGTTCGTATCATTCGAGGGAGCGCCGCCGCTTTGGCCGGGCGCGCTGTCGGAAGAACCGTCCGGCTTTTCGGGCGGGGTGCTGTTCGTGCCGCTTGAGGGAGCGCCGCCGCTTTGGCCGGGCGCGCTGTCGGAAGAACCGTCAGGTTTTTCCGGGGGAGTTTCACCGTCCGGCGGCGTGCGGCCGTCCTCCGTCAGCTCGCCCAGCCGGAGCGTCACGTTCGTGCCGTCAATGGCGGTCACCTGGCCGGCCAGCGTCTTTCCGGCATAGCTTGTTTCCGTGGCGGTCACGGCTGCGGTTGGCGTTGCTGCGGCTGCCGCAGTCTGTTGCTGGCAGGCGGTCAGGGAGAACGTCATGGCCGCTGCGCACAAAAAGGCGATCACGTTGCTGCGTTTCATGTCAAAGGAACCTCCTTTGTGAGTTTGTCTGTTTTCGTCCGCTTTCCGGGTGGAAGGGGGAGCCACGTCCGGTGGGGCTCTGGCTTTCGCTTTGCCCCCTGAGACGGCTCTGCGCCCGGAGCAAACGGCGCGGAGAAAGAAAGGAAGCAGGATCATGCGGGAAATTTTTGAACGGGCCAGCGCCCGCAGCTTTTCGGACAGGCCGGTGGAAGAAGAGAAGATCGAGCGGCTGCTGCGCGCGGCTATGGCGGCCCCCTCCGCCGGGAACGAGCAGCCGTGGGAGTTTTATGTGGTCACAGGGCGGGAAGCGCTCGAGCGGCTCTCCCGGTGCAGCCCCTATGCCGGGTGCGTCAAGGGCGCGCCGGCGGCGGTAGTCCTGTGCTTTGATGCGGCGCGGCTGCGCTTCCCCGAGTGCGCGCTGCTGGACATGAG